>NZ_LIRL01000439.1 GCF_001419795.1 Streptomyces niveiscabiei | reverse complement strand
GGGTTCCTGGGGCTGGTCTTGATCGCCGGGGGGCCCAACTACCTGAGGTTGGAAACCGACCCCCACCCCCTCCTGGGAAATCCCCTGGGTACTACCTGGGTTGTTCGGGGGGCGGTCCCCCGAACTCAAACGGGGGGCGGTCCCCCGTTCTGACTCTTGGTCACCGCCCTCCAGAACGGGGGGCGGTCCCCCGTTCTCCGGGGTTTCCGGTTCGGGGGACCGCCCCCCGTTCTCGTCCGCCCATGGAGCCGCCTTCGGAGCGCTCCCCTTCTTCGCCGCACGCTCCTGCTTGGCCTCCTCGCGGAGCCCCTTCACCCCTTCCAGGTAGGTCACCGCAGCCGCCCAGTCCGGGCACGGCGTCAATGCGAGCGAGTACAGCGCCGAACGGCCCCGGCGGCGCTCCCCGAGGACCCGTACGACCCCGGCCCGGATCGCGGCCTCCAGGCGGTCCCTGACGTCCTTCTCGTCGGCCCCGGCGGCGCGGGCGATGTCCTTGATACGGAACGGGTCCCGGGTGCCGTTGAACCGCAGCTCGCCTGCGGGGTTGGCCATTGAGCGGAGCGCGTAGAGGAGCGTGTGCACATGCGAGCGCTTCAGCGCGGCAGGCATGGCGGGCACCCACTTCCACACGAGCGCGTTGCCGTAGGCGTGGGCGACGCTCCCGCTGGCGGGGGACTGCTCCTCGGTGCTCAACTCAGGCTTCCCTCAGGGGTGGTGCGGAATCGATCCGGCAAGATCCCCGGGGGCGGACTCGTACGACCGCCCCCGGGGTGCGGGGCTAGCGGACGTACTCGTCGCGGCGCTGCTGCTCCCGACGCGCGCGGTGCTCCTTCAGCTCGCCCTCGGACGGCTTGGTGACCACGACGTCGAGGAGCGCGGCGTCCGGGCGCTGCGGGCCCTCGCCGACCTCGTCCAACGTCCCGTCGATCTGACGGCCCCTCCACATGGCGCGCTTGGCGTCCGCGAGCGCGGCGGCGTCCTCGTTGGTGCGGGCGACCTCGCACTCGGTGACGCGGACTTTGACCTGGGGGTCCTTGTCCTCGCCCTCGGCGTGGCCGGTGTAGCTCTTGGAGGTGAGCGCGACGATCGCGTACACGGTGGTGCCGGGCTTCTCGAAGAGCCCGCGGCGGAGGTCGCGGCTGAGACTGGCTTCGATGACGGCGGCTGCCGAGTCGAGCTTGACCTCGGGGACGTCGGCGGGGCTGAGCTTGGGCATCTGCGGGCCTTCCTGGATCAGGTGGTGCGGGGTGCGTCAGAGGCGTTCGGCGATGGCGCGCAGCTCGGCGGCGCCGTTCGGCTGCTTCATGAGCGCGATCGCGGCGCCGTACTCGGGCCAACTGGCCGTGAGGCGGGCGGCGTTCTCGTCGTCGGCCCACGCCCAGAGCGCCAAGAGCTTCTTGACGAACGAGCCGGGCTCGTAGCCGCCGAGGCGCTCGTGCCAGAGCACGTGGGCGGCGGCCTTGGAGGAGACCTGGTGGGCGGCCTCGGCGCGGAGGTCGTCATCGGTGTACGCGTGGTCGGTCATTGGGTTCCGTTCAGGTGGTAGGCGGCGGCCGTCTCGGCGGCCTGGGTGGTGAGGGCGTCCTCCGCGCAGACCTTGTGCGCGGGCTTGTGCTTCGAGTCGCGGAGGTTCGTGTCGAACCCGCAGTAGCGGCACGGGAGTTCGCGGTCGGACCAGTGCGAGGAGTCGCGCCAGTCGAGGAGCGTCCCGGGGGTGTACGCGGGATCGGCCGGCGGGGCGCGTCGGCGCCGACGGGGCGTCACGCCGCGTCCCCGGAGATCCCCGCGAACAGGTCGAGCTGGACGCACACCGTGGCGTCCACGCCGGGAACGGCGCCCGGTTGGTGGCAGAAGCACGTGCAGATCTCGCGGCACGGCGCACCCGCGAGCCACACCCAAGCCAAGTCGTTGAGGCCGTAGGCCATGCGGCGCCCGTGGCGGCCCTCGGGGGACCGGTGCTCGTACGGCTCGGCGAAGCGAGCCGCGCGCCCCCGAGCGGTTGTGATCACGGTCTCGCAGATCGGGTGGCCGTCGTGCTGGCACGCGGAGTGCCTGCCCATCTGGCACTCGCAGGAGGGTGGCTTCTGGCAGGCACACGCGAAGGTCGTGGACGGGATGTGATTGTGGTGGCGCAGCCAGATGGGCGGCCACACGTTCTCGCGCACCCAAGCCGCCTGGTCCGCCTTCACCCGGCCACCGCCTCGTAGCCGAGCGGGTCTTCGCCGGGCTCCAGCCCACGCACCACGAGGACGAGCTGGCCGCGCTTCACCACGGGACCGAGGCGCATGTCCGGGCCGACGACGCGCGTGTGGTCGTCGTCCTCGAACAGGCCCGCGTCCACGAGGCCGTCCACGGCGGCCTTGAACGACGGGTACCAGTTCGCCGGGTCCCTGCGGCTGCGGTCGGTCGGGTGCAGGACGCCGAGGATGTGCGCGCGCTGGAACAGCGGCTCGGGTCCGGCGGCAGTGAGGGCGCCCATGAGGGCGGGGCACTCGCTGACGGCCTCCATCGCGGCAGCGCGCAGCTTGGCGGTGTACTCGCCCCGGCGCTTGTAGTGGAGCCGCTGGTTGGCGTTGAGGAGGTGAAGTCCGGCGGGCAGCGTGATGACGTAGGGCCGGGGCCCGGCCGCCGTGATGGCGGCCGGAACCTCGGGGTCGAACAAGGCGCTCACGAGTTTTCCCACGCCTCGATCGCGGCCTCCAGCGGACGGGAGTCCCACGACCAGGAGCCGTCGTTGCAGATCGGCCCCGTGCTCCTCCCCAAGAGGGCGTTGGACGCGGAGCAGGCGACCTGCCGGGGGCTGGAGTAGGTGCTGACCCCGTCGGGGTCGAGCGGAGTGGCGTTCCTGCCGCCGCCCTGCTCGATGAGGAGCCACCCCTGGTTCTGGTCCCAGCCGAGGTACACGCCGTGCGGCCACTGGCCGCTGTCGACGGAGGAGTCCGGGAAGTTGGTGAAGACGCCGTCCAGCTGCTGGTCGTCGGGTGTCTCCGCCCACCAGTTACCGGGGGCGGCCCGGTAGACGGCCAGCTCGTCGGCGACGGCGGCCATGTACTCGGTGTGCGGCAGGTCGGTCATGGGTCCCCCCTGAGATGTGGTGGGCAGGTGGTTCGGGGTGTAGGTGCGGCACGTCCAGCAGATGCGGCCACCGGTTGTCAGGAAGCAGTGGAGGGTGGTGCGCTCCTCGGCCGGGCAGTGGGCGAAGTCGGTCACCAGCGCTTCGACCGAGCGCAGCATCGCGATGTGTGGGTCGGCGGGCCGGGCCGCGCGGCGACGGCCTTTCCCCGGCAGGACCAGCGCGCAGAGCATCGACAGGGCGCTCACTCGCCACCCCTGAGAATCTCGTGGGCGTGGTCGTAGCCCTCCCAGTTGTCGACGCCAGCGGCCTCCAGCGCCGACAGCCACGCGTCGCGCTTCTCCAACTCGGTGACGCGCTCCCGCAACGCGGTGTCCCCGCCCCCCGCAGCGACGGCGGCCGGGCCCGTGACTCCGGGGAGCGGCAACGCGCCCGACTGCCACGCCGTCGCGATCGCCTCCCGCCCGGCGGGCTTGAACCGCAGCGAGTGACCGCGCGCTCGCGTGGCCTTCACCGCGACGCCGGGCACGTCGTCGTGCAGCTCGCCCGTCTCCGTGTCCACCACCCGGGCGACCCCGGCGGCCGTCATCTCCCCGAGGAGCTTGTCGGCGAACGCGGGCCGCACCTCGGTGACGAACCGACGCTCGATCTCCCCCGGGAAGGTGGCCATGACCCACGCCTTGAAGGCGTCCGGGTCGATCACCTTCGCCTCGGGCTTCGGGTCCGTGAGGGACAAGGTGGCGACCGGCGTCCGGCCGCCGTCGGGCAGCGTGGCCACGATCTGACGGGTACCGGACTCCTGCTCGGCCGCGTCCAGCCCCTGCTGGAGCTCGCTCTTTACGGCCTTCAGCCGGTCGGCGACGTGGTCGGCCAGCGCCTTCAACGTGGCCTCTTCGAGGGCCAGTTCGCGGAGGTTCACGCGGCGGCCCCCGTCATGAGGTCGCGGGCCTGCCGGAACTCGGCGACGGTGCCCTCCTCGATGGGGTGGCCGAACGCGCCGGCGAACTGAGCGGGCAACCCCTCGGTGAAGTTGGCCCGCTCGGCGGCGGCCCACATCGAGTCGAGGGCAGCCTGACGTTCGCTCGGCCCGGCGGTCGGCATGGCACCGGGGCGGGTCTGCGCCGCGACCGGCGCCGGGGCGATGCCCTTGTCCGGATCGGCAGCGGGGACGCCGCCGGGCGGTGTGGGGTCCGGGTCCGGCTGCTGGTGGCCCTCCGGGGTCGGCTCCGGGCGGACCTCGGAGTCCTCCGACTCCGGGACGGGGTCACCCATGTACGCCAGCGACCGCAGGACCACCGCGTTCTGCGAGCCGTCGTTGTAGAGGGACAGGCCGAACTGGTCGCCGAGGTTGACCGCGCACCGCTTCAGCGCCTGCGACAACGCGGTCTTCATCGCGAGGTCGTGGGCGTCTCCCACGGAGGGCTGGTTGACCGCGTCACCGGCGGCGGCGTCCTCGAACACCGTGAGCGGGCGGCCGTCCACGGCCTTCACGGTGAGCCGGACCTGCGCCCGGTACACGATCGTCCAGGCGGTGTACGTGGGCCCGTACTCCTCGCCCGCCTTGTTCCTCTTCCGGTAGTCCGGGTTGCCGTTCTCGTGGACCAGGTCCAGGGCGACCGTCTCAACGGTGAACCCGTCGAAGCCGAAGATCCGGATCAACTGGCGGCGGACGTCCCACGCCTCCAGATGCGACATGCCCCGGAGGTTCCGGACGCGCTTGCCGCTGATGGGCTGGAGCAGGAAGGTGGTCTGCTTCTCGGTCAGCTTGGGTGCGGTGGTGCTCACGGGCGTACGTCCTTCTGCTGGTTCAGCGTGTAGAAGAGGCGGTTCGGGTCGGTGCTGCGGACGAGGTAGCCCCACGCGCAGAGGTCGCGGAGGTCGTGCCGGGCGACGGACCGCAGGTGCGCGTAGCGCGCGCCGGTCGGCCCGAGGTTGAGGCGCCGGTAGAGGGCGAGGACCCGCTTCGTGGTCCACTCACCGCGCTGCTCGCGGATGGCGGTGAGGAGGTGGGCGAGTCGGCCGGTGGGGCCGGCGGCCGGGGTCGAAGCCCCGGCGCGCGCGGTCGTCGTCATGCCGTCCGCCTCCGCTCCTGCGCGGGCACCGGACGCGGAGCCGCGATCCGGGCGCACGCGTCCCGCAGTTGGCCGACCGCCCGCCCGTACAGCGGGATCGACCCGCCGTCCGCGTAGGTGTCGACGAGGTGCTGCATCTGCGCGTCGTACTCGTGGCGGGCGTGGGAGTCGGGGCCCTGGTGGATCGCGGAGCCGAGCAGCTCGCCGATCGCGGCCAGCTCCTCGCCGACGCCGTGGGGGTCCTCGGCGGCCTGCGTGACCAGCTCGCAGAAGACGGCGCGGATCAGGTAGATGCTGACGTCGAGCTCGGCGCCCTGGTCGGTCGCGCGGACGGAGAGGGGGAACGGGCCGTCGATACGGTCGTGGTCGCTCACTGGCGGCCGTCCTTTCCGGTGGTGTGATCGCGCTCGTGCTGTGCGGCGAGCGCCATGAGGTCGGCGAGGGTGTGCGGGCCCAGCCCCTGCACGAGGCCCCCGCAGGTGCGGTGCCGCAGCTCGCTGATGGGGTAGTCGTCGCCGCTGCTGGTGGTGAACACCGGGACGTACTGGGTGAGGACCACCCCGTCGGCCCCGGCGTGCGAGCGGCCGGTGGCGTAGCCGTCGCGGTACGCGCAGTCGGCCTCGGTGGGAGTGGCATCGGCCCGAGGGCTGCTCTTCTCCCGCTCGATCCCGGCCGCCGTACGACGGAGCCGCTCGACCGCGTCACCCCGGCCGGGGGCGCACTCGTAGTCCTGCGGCAACGCCTCGATCGCGTCGGCCGCCCGGCGGAGCACCGCGGCCTCGCACCCGGCGGTGTACTGCGCGAGCACCTGGCGGACGAGGTCACCCGGGGCGGCGCTGTCCGCGTAGTAGGAGAGGAGCGCGTGCTCAACCACGTGGTGGATGCTCATCGGGTCCCCCTGACGACGGCCCAGCAGCCGAGCAGCCAGAAGGCGAGGAACGAGGCGGTGATGATGACGATCACTCGTCGGCCTCCTCGTCGTACTCCGAGGCGACCTCCAGCGAGACAACCTCGTAGCCGGTCGTGCTCTGCCCGCCGTCGACCGTGGCGACCAGGTCGGCGACCCCGTCGTCCTCGTCGGTGACCCAGTCGATGACGGCGGCCGTCGGCAGGTCCCGGCGGGCGTGCGCCTCGCAGTGGGCACGCGCTGCCTCGTCCGTGAGGTACAGCCCGAGGGGGATTGAGTCCCACTGCGCGCGGTAGATGGTGACCGTCGGCGGCGCGGCGTCCGGCTCCACGAAGAAGCAGCGGATCACCACGTGGGTACCGCGCCACTGGGCGTGCGAGGTGACGAAGCCGCCGCGGTGCGTCGTCCGCGCGAGGTCGACGTCCAGCGCCCGCTGCCACACCCGCCACTGCTCGCGAGTGGCGGTCAGGGACAGGTCGATCGTGTGGGACGTCGAGTCGTACTGGACACCGGCGCTCCGCGCGGGCGCAAGGTTGGTGATCCCTTCCGCGCCCAAGTGACGGAGCACGTCGGGCTCGGGCTGGAGGGTCTGCGTCGGTGCGATCACTCGGGTGATGCCGTCCGCCCCGTCCGCGATCCGCAGGGCCTCCGCCCACGCCGTCTGCCCGTCCGGCCAGCAGTACACCTCGGCGTCGTGCAGCAGCGCCGCCATCCGCCAGCCCGACCGCGTCCGCACCCTCCGCACCCCGAGGTCACCGGGGTCGTGCAGGACCGCCCACCGGGTCCCGTCGTACGCCGGGTCCCGCCGCACGATCAGCGGCGTGTACTCGGGAGGCACCGGCATCAGCCGGTACTCGATCGCGGTCCCGGCGAGCGTCTCCAACTCGGCGACGCGGTTCAGCAGCCACTCGACGACCGGGGCCAACTTCTTGCCCAAGGGCATCGGTACCCGACGGGGGGCCCCGTTCGGGGAGAGCAGGCCGCGGATCTCCAACGCGTCGTTGTCCAAGGCGATCAGCCGGAGACGGCGACGCTCGCGCTGCTCCTTCAGCTCGGTGATCTCCGCGAGCAGCTTCCGTGTCGCCGGGTCACGCCGTGCGCAGTCCTCCTCGTAGGCGGCCTGCATCTCGTCACGGTTCGCCGGGTCCCGCATCCACTTCTGGATCGCGGCCCAAGCTGCCGTCGAGGGCGCGTTCGAGGCGACGTCGCCGTAGGCGATGTGGCCTTCCACCGAGTCCAGGACCTCGGGCCATGCCCGGTCCTTCAAGCGGTGGAACGCGTCCTCGGGAAGCAGCCACGATGCGCGGGCCACCCGGGGGATCTGCACGTACACCTGCGTCTGACGGCCGGTCGACGCCGCGTCGTACGCGTCGAGCGTCACCCGGACGAGGATCGAGTCGCTCACGCCGCCACCGCCGCACGAACCTCGTCCATCACCGGCTCACCCATCGGCACCGGCACCGACACCCGCACCGCCACCGACGACCCGTCCGACCGCTCCGGCGTCGACGTCAGGAGCGTCCACAGCTCCAGACCGTCCGCCGCCGAGGACCGGTGGACCGTGCCGCCCAACGCGGCCAGCCACTCGCCGAGGTCGTCGACGTCCGCAACCGTGACGAACACGGCCTCCGGACGGGCGATCAACGTCGGCGCGGGCAACGGCAGGTAGCCGAGCATCGCCTCGACGGCGATGCGGTTGTCGCTCGACTGCGCGAAGGCGCTGAGCGGGAGGACAGTAGGCTTGGTCAACAAGGTGACCTCTCTTTCTCGATCTTGTAGGGGCGCCGAGTCGGGGGTCGCCGGGCCTGCAAGCGGGCGGCCCTTCGGCGCGTCTAAAGGGGGTCAGGCAGCAGCGGGCAACTCGCCCAACCGCGCAGCCTGGACGCGGCGGCGGCGGATCTCCGCCTCGATGGCCTCGACCGAGCCGAGCGGGTGACCCGGGTACCAAGCGGCCTTCGCCGCCTCGGCCGGCGTCCGCGAGGCCCGCTCCGTCACCGCGTCGACCAGCGCGCTGGCCGCAGCCGCGATCGCGCGGTCCCGTACGTCGGCGAGGCCGAGGCTTGTTTCGGCGGCCGTCACGCCGACACCGGCATCTGGACGGGCAGCGGGGCGATCTCGTCCGGGGCGGCGGGGGGCGCCCAGAGGATGAGGACGGCCACGCCGATCTGGGCCGCGATGCGGTGGGCGATGTCGGCCGGGACGCTCTCCTGGTAGCCGGAGAGGAGGTTGCCGATGGTGCCGTGGGGGACGCCGACGGCGGCGGCGAGGTCGCGGATGCTGACAGGGGCGCCGCTTCCGGTGCGTTCCATCAGGCGCCTCAGGAGGTCGCGGTCGACCAGTCGGTACATGGGGGCAGGTGTCGTCATGTCCACCTCGTGCAATGGTTCATTGCTTTGCTTGGATGACTCGATCATTGCATGACTTGGACGACTTGTCCATGCAGTGCAATGAGTGGTGTGTTTTTGGTCTGGGTCGCCTAAGTCATCTGGCGTTCACGTTGATCGCCATGGACAATCTGTCCATGGAAAGCAATGTGCGCACCGCCTGACCAGCAGATGTGCGCACAAGCCCCACGAACACCATGGACACCGCCAGCCCCCACGGACCAGGAGAAACCGATGACCGAGCCGCGCGGCGACGCCCCACGCACCGACCTAAAGGACTTGGTCGTCAAGCGGAAGCAGGAACTCGGACTCAGCTACGAGAAGCTGGCCGCCCGCTGCGTCAACAGCGCAGGCGACCAGACCGTGAAGTACTCCTGGCTCCACAGGCTCGCCACCGGCAAGGAAGTCCTCCCGCCGGACTTCGCAACCCTCGAAGGGCTCGCGGCCGGTCTCGACGTCCCACTCACGCTCGTTCAGGAAGCCGCCGGCCGCCAGTTCTTCCGCATCGACACGGCCTGGTCCGACGATCAGGAGGTTCGGGCGCTGATCCACGAGATGGGCGACCTGGACGACGACGACCGAGCTCGACTGAAGGCGATGATGCAGTCGTGGCGGAAGCTGAAGCAGGGGTAGGAAGGTAAAAAAGTCTACTCAACTGCCTACGGCGGCGGGTTAGTTGAAAATTGTTCGTCACTCACCGTACGTAAGGTATTGGCTCAAAGTGGCACCCGGGGCATGATGGGCTTCCGCCTGGGGGGTGGAAGTGATCGCCAACAGTTCATGCTGCCGTGCCGCGCGTTCTCCTCGCGTGTGGCACGGACGTAGGGGGCCTAATGTCGAGTTTTTGCACGTCACTGACGTACTACCGGGCGAACGCCGATCTCATCCCGTCAGGGCAGCTCATGTATGTCGACGACACTCGCGAGCATCACATGGGCGTCTACCTCCATCCGGACCACGTCACTGATCGCCTCTGCGCGGAGGTGAATGCGGTAACACGCCATCACGTCGGTCACGGACTGTGGCAGGGGTGGACTCAAGAAGAAAGGATTCTTCAGCCGGAGGACGGCTTCAGGCAGGCCACAGTCCGGTGGGAGATCGCCTCCGCTGCCGCCATGCTCAAGGGCAAGGTGGTCGTTGTCCTTGAGGAGGCGGGCAGTGCCGTCTGGCTCGTACGCGAGGGGCACGTGTCACATCAGTTGCGCGACGAGATGAACGAAGCCCTCCGACGCATCGGCGCCGGCCTCTGGGCTCAGTATTGGCCCCTAGGGAGGAAGGGGTACTCGCCGACCTTCGGTGAGCCGCTCTTGGTCGCGCCAGGCATTTCCCTCCCCGTGTAACCGCTTTCGTCGCGAAATGCCTCGGCGGGAATCTGTGAACCGATCCTGCCGGGGCCTCTTTCTGTGCGACCCTGTAATGGTCCGAATAGTCAGGGAGGGGTTTTGGCAACTAGGAACCTGCTTGTTCCGTCATCGGAACTCTATGTCCCACAGCAGAAGATCTACACCCCAGGTGCGGCGGTTGGCGACCTGATTCCGATCCTTGGATACGCGCGCGTTTCCACGTGGCGTGACGAAATGATCAGCGTCGACATCCAGAAGAGCGTTGTGGAGGACGCCGCCTTGCGTCGCGGTCGTTTTGTCGCGGCATGGATTGTAGACGAAGATGCCACCGGGCGGAACTTCCGGCGGAAAATCATGGGTGGCATCGAGCTCGTGGAGCAAGGCGTATACGCTGAAATCTGGGTATGGAAGTTTAGTCGCTTCGGGCGCAGTCGATATGGTGTTGCGCTTAACCTGGCTCGAATCGAGCAGGCGGGTGGGCAACTCCTCAGTGCCACAGAGGATGTCGACGTCTCGACTGCGGTTGGTGAGTTCACCCGGGACATGCTTTTCGCTGTTGCTGCTTTTGAAAGCAACCGAGCGGGAGAGACGTGGAAAGAGACGCACGAGCTGCGTCGTTCGCTCGGGTTGCCTGCCACGGGCGGGAAACGATTTGGGTACATCTGGCATCCGCGTCGGCTGCCTGACGGGGCAGGTGGTTGGACGCTCCAAGATGAGTGGTATGAGATTGGCGAAGAAGAGGGGGAAGTTTCCTTCGATGCCTACGATGATTACCAGAAGGGGAAAACCGGATTCGGCAAGGTGGCTATCTGGTGGAACGAGCTCGGGTTCCTCAATACCCGTGGTGAACCATGGCAAGATCAAACGGTGGCGTGGTATCTCGACAGCGGATTCGCTGCGGGTTTGCTGAAATGTCACAAGCCGGACGCGGGATGCATGGAACCTGGCAGATGTCAGAAGCGAGACCATCACTATTTCCGTCCTGGATCCCATCAGGCAATCACCGACGGCGACACCTGGGAAAACTATTGGGATCGACGGACTGCTCGCGCCGTCACACCTGCTCGGGCATTGTCGCCCGTCTATCCACTGGCCGGTCTCATCAAGTGTGGTGTTTGCCAGAAGAACGGCCGTACGTCCGCTGGGAAAATCCATGCGGGAAACCGTAAAAACTCGGGGTACGCCTATCGATGCGATGCCCGTTCGCGGCATCACGTCCAGCATGAGCCGGTATATATCCGCCGGAGAATCGTTGAAGACGAGGTCCGGAAGTGGCTTGTGGAAATTGCCGCCGAGATTGACGGGATTGCGGCTGGGCGCATCGTGCTACCCAAGCCGGAGCCGAAGCCGGATCTAGAGAAGAAACGCAAGCGCCTGGAAAAGGAGATCGCGCGAGCGACGAAGGGGCTTGATGGTGCGACCGAGGCGTACACGCTCGGCGACGTTCCTCGTGACTCCTACATCCGCATTCGCGACAAGTTCATCAAGGAGCGCGACGAAGTCCAGGCAGTGCTCGACGCGCTACCCAAGCTGGAGGCGGAGCCACCGAGCCCCGTGCCGTACAAGGAAACAGTCAAGGGACTCCTGAAGGAGTGGGACACGATCAGCGTCGCGTCGAAGCGTGTGACCCTTGCAGAGGTCGTGCGGCGCGTGGAGATCTTCCCCAACGATGAGGTCGTGGTCGTGCCGGTGTGGGCGCCGGCTGATCGCCCGATCGCGAAGAAGAGCGCGGCCCGGCGCGCTATGACGTAGCGCAGTGTGTGCTTTGGACTAATGAACAGTCGACCACTACGGCCCCGACGACATCGCCGGCGAACCCGGCATGCAGGTACCCCCGCACCCGCACATGGGCCTCCAGACCGTCAGCTGGCTGCACGAGGGCGAGGTCCTGCACCGCGACTCCACCGGCAGCCTCCAGACGATCCGTCCCCGCGAACTGGGCCTCATGACCTCGGGCCGCGCGATCAGCCACTCAGAGGAGAGCCCCCGCGACCACGCCCGCCTCCTGCACGGCGCCCAGCTCTGGGTAGCGCTCCCCGACGCGCACCGCCACACGGAACCGCGGTTCGAGCACCACGCGGCGCTCCCCGAGGTCACCGCGCCCGGCCTGACCGCGACCCTGATCCTCGGCACCCTCGACGGCACCGCCTCCCCGGGCACCGCCTACACCCCCCTCACCGGCGCTGACCTCACCCTCACCGAGGGCGCGGACGTCCGCCTCCCCCTCGACCCCGGCTTCGAGTACGCGGTCCTCGCGATGTCCGGCGAGACCCACGTCGACGGCGTCCCCGTCCTCCCCGGCTCCATGCTCTACCTCGGCTGCGGACGCACCGAACTCCCCCTGCGGGCGGCCTCTGACGCGAGCGTCATGCTCCTGGGCGGCGAACCCTTCGAGGAGGAACTCGTCATGTTCTGGAACTGGATCGGCCGCACCCAGGAGGAGATCGAACAGGCCCGCACGGACTGGACGACCGGCACCCGCTTCGGCGAGGTCAAGGGCTACGACGGCGACCGGCTCCCCGCCCCCGAACTGCCCACGACCCCGCTGAAGGCCCGGGGGCGGGTGCGCTGAATCGGGCGGAACGCGAACTGCCGTGTGCGGAAAGGGTGATGACGCCGTGCGGGGGCGTCGTTCTCGGTAGGCTCGCTCGGCGTGGTGGAGAAGATCCGTCTCGCGGACGTCGAGCACGTACCGGCGGACGACCTCGTGTCCCTGATCAGCGACCGGTTCGACAACCTGGTCACCGTCGCGGTGGCGGAGGCGGTCAGCGGGTACGTCCCGCAGCGCACGCGCCGCCTGCTGCGCAGACCGGAGTGGCGGCAGGACTGGCAGGACGCGCTGCTGTGCGCGGACGGGGAGCTCCAGGTCGCGACGGAACGCATGCGGTACACGGGGGACCCGAGGCTGGGGACGACCGAGCGCCGGCTGCGCCGGGTGCGGGTGCGGCGCAACGAGGCGAGCGTGCTGGTGAAGAAGCTGCGCCGGCACGACTACCACAACAGCGTCGAGCGCAGGACCGGCACCGACTCCCGCCTGACCGCGCGGGGTTGGCTGCGGGTCGCGTTCCCGGAGGAGTACGCCGCTCTCCTCGCCGGGGAGCGGGCGCGGCTGGATGTCGGCGAGGCCACCGGGGAGCCCTCGTTCCGCGACGTCCACGAGCAGATCGCGTACGCCTGCGCCCACGGCCTGCTCACCGCGCCCCGCACGCCCGAGGTCGACGGACTGCTGGCCGCCGCCGACACCGTCGTCCGTGAGACGGCCGCCGAGGACGCCAAGGACCAGGAGGGCCGCAACACCGCGCTGCGCC
The DNA here is from genome assembly GCF_001419795.1 of Streptomyces niveiscabiei. Classification (GTDB taxonomy): domain Bacteria; phylum Actinomycetota; class Actinomycetes; order Streptomycetales; family Streptomycetaceae; genus Streptomyces; species Streptomyces niveiscabiei. The sequence continues at coordinate 4,772 of NZ_LIRL01000439.1, read as the reverse complement.
ACCCGCTGCTGCTCGGCCGGTGGGAGAACGCGCTGCGGGAACTGGGCCGGACGACGGCGGTGCGGGCCCGCGCCGAGACGCCGCACGCCCTCGGCGTCCTGCCGGACGACTTCTACGCGCTGCCCCACCCGGAGGCGACCGGCGTCCTGAACGCCCGCCGCTTCCTCGCCGCCCTCCAGCAACGGCGCCTGGAGTACAAGCGGTACGTCCGCCAGCTCACCCAGGCGCTGCGCGAGCGGGCCCGCGAGAACCCGTACGTCCTGGCGGCGGGCGAGGCGAAGGCGGGCGCCTCCGCGCTCCTCGTCGAGCGATACCCCCGGGAGTACGCCTACGTCCTCGGTGTCCTGCGCCCCTTCGAGGAGCGGGACGGCGTCCTGCCCCAGGAGCTGGTCTCCAGCCCTCGGCGGGCCGAGCTGAAGCGGGAGGTCTTGGCGGCACTGGCGGACGGGAGTTGGGCCCCGGAAGCCCTGGAAGGGTGAACTCCACTGGTCAACTTGCGGCGATTTGTCCGGAATATAGGCTTTGAGATGTCACCCCTTCTCTAGGAGTTGATTTCCATGGGCATGGAACGCACGTTGCCGACCGAACTCACCGTCCAGGTGGACCACCTGATCGACGCGCCCGAACAGGACGGTGTCTATCAGGACAGCGCCGAGTGCGCGGCCCTCCTGCTCGTCGGCGCTGCGCTGCTGCTCTCGCCGCCGACCCCGCGTCCGACGAAGCCGGCGAAGAGCTAGAGGAGCCCCGCGTTGGCCGAGCTGCACACCGCTGTGGCCGACGCGGCGACCGGGGTCGTCCTCGCCCTGCGCGAGGGTGACCCCTACGCCGTGTCCCGCGTGCTACGCCCCGACGACCCCCTCACCCCGGCCGCCGTCCGCGTCCTCGGCGCCGACGTCCTCGTGCCGTACGCGCTCAGCGGCCACGCCGCCGACGCCGACGGCCCCCTCGTCCGCCAGGCCCTCGCCGCCTACCCGCCGACCGAGGGCTCCGCCGTGTCCGCGTGGAGCCACCACGGGCTCGCCGAGTCGGCGCGCGCCCTGCTGCCCGGGGCCTGGCCCGCCGCCGGGGACCCCGACACCGGCTGGACCGAGCGCGAGCCCTGGCCCCGCCTCTCCCACCAGGTCTCCCAGCTCGCCGCCCTCGCCGTGCCCGGACTCGCACCGGGCCTTGAGGAGCGGCTCGCGGCACGCGCCGTCGACCTGTCGCGCGGGTTCGTGCGCGCCGTACGCCGCCGCGACTGGCTCCAGGCCGCCGGCGTCGGACGCTGGCTGGCCCGGCTGCCCGGCGTCCCCGACTCGCTGGGGCTCGCGGCGGGCCTCGTCTTCGTGGGCCGGTGGGGCGCGGCCGACCCCCGCGTCGTCCTCCAGGTGGAGGCGGCCGGCCGGCTCTTCGGGACCGGCCGGTGACGGCACTCGTCGCCACGCGCGCGCTCGGCTGGCTGACCGCGCACCGCGACGCCTTCCGGCTGCCCGCCGACGCGACGACCGACGCCGACCGCGACCTCACCTGGAAGCCGCTCGGCGAACTCGCCCAGCTCACCCGCCGGATCGCCACCCTGCACCCCGACCCCGCCGTGCGCGCCGAGGCCGAGGCCCTCTTCGCGTTCGCCTGGGCCGAGACCCGCGAGGGCGCGCTCTTCGCCGAACTCGTCCACCGCGAACCCCACGCCACCTACCCGGTCGAGATCTACGCCGTCTTCGCCCAGGCCGGTCTTCGCCACCCCGACGCCGACGAACTCGCCTCGGTGAGCGTGCGGTTGAGGTCCCGCGGCGTCGCCCTCGACACCCCGACCCGGACCCTCGGCGTCCTGATGGCCGAACGCCGCATCGGACTCGCCCCGCACGCCGACCCGGCCGCCGAACTCGCCCGCACCTGGCTCGGCGTACGCCCCGAACCCTGGGCGCTCGACCTGCGCACGGCCTACGGGCTCACCCACGACGTCTTCCACGTCACCGACTGGGGCGCCGACCCCGCCGCGCTCGGCCCCGAGGCCGCCGGCTACCTGCGGCTGTGGCTGCCCGCCTGGCTCGACGACCGGCTCGCGCAGGGCGAGTGGGACCTCGTCGCCGAACTCCTCGCGGTGGGGGCCTGCCTGCCGGACGCCGACCCGTACGACGACGCCTGGGCGCGGCTCGCCCGGGCGCAGTCCCCGGACGGGGGCATCCCCGAGCAGGAGGCGTTCCCCCGGGACTCGTTCCGGGCCTGCTACCACTCGACGCTGGCCGCGGCCTTCGCGGCGACGCTGGCGCTCTTCGGAAGGGACCGCGCGTCATGACCGTCACGGCAGCCTCCCCGGCCCTGCTGCACCGGGTGGGGGAGCGGGCCCTCGACTGGCTCGACACCCACCGCGACCGCTTCCGGCTCCTCCCCGAGGACCACGCCTCGGGACTCGCCCTCGGGGAACGCCTCAAACCCGTCGGCGAACTCGGCGTCAACATGCGGGTGCTGTTCCGCGAAGGCGTCGTCGGCTCCCGGCAGCGGGAGCGGTGCGGGGCGCTCCTCGACTTCGCCTGGCGCGAACTCCTCGACGGGGGCCGGGTGCTGGCCGAACTCCAGCAGCAGGAACCGCACTCGCCGGTGCCGCTGGAGGTCTACGTGCCGTTCCACGAGAGCGGCTACCGGCATCCAGGGCTGGAGGAGATGCTCGCCGTGTCCCGGCTCACCCGCAGCTGGGCCGCCGTCGAACGGCCCCCCAACCGGCAGCTCGCCCTGCTCTCCGCCGAACGCCGGATCGGGCTCACGCCCAGCGCCGACTTCGACACGACCCTGCGCCGGACCTGGCTCGGACAGCTCCCCGAACCGTGGACCGTCCAGCTGCACATCGCCTACGACATCACCCACACCGTCTTCCACGTCACCAACTGGGGCGAGAGGCCCCACGCGCTGCCGCCCGACATCGCCGGCTACCTCGACCACTACCTCCCCGCCTGGCTGGAGACCTGGGCCGACCTCGAACACTGGGACCTCCTCGGTGAGCTCCTCGTCGTGGACGCCTGCCTGCCCCGGCCGACGCTGGACGCCGACCTGTGGGAGCGGTACGCGGCGGCCCAGGACCCCTCCGGCGCGTTCCCCGTCCACGGGACGATGCCCGACGGCGACGTCTTCGACCTCGTCCACCACCCCACGCTCGTCGCCGCGTTCGCCTCCGCGATGGCCGTCTCCCGGGCGCTCGGCTGATGCCGGCCACCGACCCCCGCCTCACGGAGGCCCTCCACCTCATCGACGCCCCCGACGCCGTCCTGGGCGTCTCCCGGCACGGGCGCCGGACCGTCGTCGGCGCCGACAGGGCCGTACGTCCGCTGCGGTACGAACTCGGGTCGCTCACCAAGACGTTCACCGTGCTGCTCGCCGCGCGGCTCGCCGACGAGGGGCTGATCGGGCTCGACGACCCGCTCGCCGCGCACCTGCCCGTACCGGCCACGCCGATCACCCTGCGCCACCTCGCCACGCACACCTCGGGGCTGCCCCGCATCCCCCGCGAGCTGCTCCCGGGCGCGCTGCTGCGGCCCCACCACAACCCCTACACGGCGTACGGCACGGACCGGCTGCTCGCCGCGTTCGCCCGGACCCGGCCCCGGCACGCGCCCGGTGCGCACTGGGCGTACTCCAACTTCGGCGTCGCCCTCCTCGGGCAGGCCCTCGCCCGGACGACGGGGACGCCGTACCCCGCGCTGCTCGCCGAGCGGGTCCTCACGCCGCTCGGCCTGACCCGGACCGGCGCGACCCCCGCGCCCACGGACGCCGTCGGCTACCGCAAGGACGGCACGACCCGCGTGCCGGCCACCCCGATGGGCGCGTTCGCACCGGCCGCTTCGGTCCGCGCGACGCCGGGCGACCTGCTGACGTACACCGAGGCGCACCTCGACCCCCGGGGCGTACTGGGCGACGCCCTGCGCCAGGTCCTCGTACCCCAGCTACGACGCGGACGGCGCCGGGAGACCCACACCCTGACCTGGTTCCAGCACGACACCGACCACGGACCGCTCCTCTTCCACAGCGGCGCGACCTTCGGCCAGCAGGCGTACGCCGGCTTCCACCCGGCCTCCGGCACCGCCGTCGTCGCCCTCGCCAACCGCCACCACCGCGGCTGCCGCCTCGTCCCCGTCGCCCACGAACTCCTCCACGCCCTCGCCGCCACCACGGAGCCGCCCCGAACGGCGCCCCCCGAAGCCTGACCTCACCGCAACCGCGCCCACAGCGACCGCTCCTCATCCGTCGGCGGCACCTCCGGCACAGCCCGCTCAGGATGCCCGGGCCCGGGCATCCCGGCCGGCGGGGCCGGGGGGTCGGTCTTCTCGTCCAGCACCTCCGGCGACATCCCCACCGCCAGCGCACCCATCACCTGCACACTCCTGACGAACTCCCGCACCCATCTCCTGAACCACCGCACCACCATGAACCAACCACCCTCCGCCACCGGGTCCCGACTGCGGGCATCCTGCGGCGGGCTCCTCCACGTCCGGTCGAGGAGTGGTGGAAACACGCTGATGAGGGATCGCCGGGCAGTTGTTACAAGGGGTGGCCGGGGATCTACGTACGATGTGGCCGTTCCCGTGGGTGAGGAGGAGTTGTGATGCGGTTCTGGCAGGTCGGAGGCTGTGTGGTGGCCGTCGGCTGGCTGGTCGCGTGTGGGCGGGTGGAGGGTGGGGTGGAGGTGGAGGGGCCTGCGGTGACGGCTGTGGAGTGGTCGGGGCCGTCGTATATCAGTGATGTGTATGGGAGGGCCTGGCGGCATCCTCCTGAGATTGCTGTGGGGGAGAGCGTGTATTTGG
>NZ_LIRL01000438.1 GCF_001419795.1 Streptomyces niveiscabiei | reverse complement strand
GCGCCCGCCGCGCCGGACCGTGCTGCGCACCGGCACCGCCCTGGCCACGGCGGCGGGCCTCGGCACCCTCACCGTCCCCCACCCCGCGCCCGCCGCCGTGGCCAGGGCGGTGCCGGTGCGCAGCACGGTCCGGCGCGGCGGGCGCGGGGAGGAGTCGGGCATGCTCTTCCTTTCCGTGGGTGCGTCACAGGCCGCGCAGGGGCGCGTTGTCCTTCTCGAACACCCGGTGCAGGCCGAGCATCGCGGTGCCGTAGTTCTGGGCCCGCCCCTCCTCGTCGTCGCCGTTGTAGCGGGCGAGCGTGAGGCGGGTCTCCTCCTCGCCGGTGGTCATGGACGGCCGGGGGACGTCGACGAGGTCGGCGCCCCACATCAGGACCACGGGCACGGTGCTGATGTTGTTACTCGTGGTCGTCGTGGAGTTGCCGCCACACGGTCCACAGGTCGCGCTCGCCGTAGGGGTCCATGATCGTGCCGCCGATCAGGCCGGTCCGGACGCCGAAGTTGCGGCTGCGGATCGCGGTGGCGGCGAAGATCTGGGCGAGGCCGGTGCTGCGTGTTCGACCGGTACGTGAGCGCCTGGGCGCCCGCGTTCCCGCCCGTCTCCGGCACGCCCATGCTGTGGAGCAGGTAGGACTGGACGTCCGCGAGCAGGGCGCCCCGCCTGGACATGTCCATGGAGACGTCCAGGTCTCCGGTGGTGCAGTCGGCGGGGAGCGGGTAGCCGAGGTTCCCGGAGAACCCCGTGGACATGTCGCAGACGAAACTCGCCGAGGTGTATCCCGCGGCGGCGACGCGGTTGCACACGTTCCGGGGGCCGCAGATGCCGGTCAGGTACCCCTGGCCGTGCTCGTTCATGATGTCCCGGATCCCCCGGAAGTGCGGAAGGACGTGGTCGGTGACCGGGAGCTTCGCGAAGTTCTGGAAGCTGCGTATGCGGGTCGCCAGGTCGGCGTCGAAGCGGCTGGCGAAGAACACGCCGCCGCGCTGGTTGAAGATCATGGCGGCGGTGAAGAGGCTCGCCCACGTCCCCGACAAGCCCTCCGAGAGGGGGGTGTTCCTGATGCCCTGCTGGGTGCCGGGGCCGAAGCCCCGTTCGCGACGTCGTCGCTCATGCCGATCGCGTACTGGATCGCGAACATCAGCGCCTTGCACGTCCCGTGGGCCTTGAACACCTTCGGCGGCACACCGTCCGGGAAGACCCCGTCGACGTCCATGTGCTGTTTCAGCTCGCGGACCGACGCCGCGGCGGAGCTGTTGTAGGTGCTGTCGATGCCGCCGCCGTCGGAGGGTGGCGAGCGTCGTCGGGCCGAAGCTGTCGGACAGGGAGGTGATGCCCAGTTCGTGCTGGAGCGCCCGGGTGAGCGCGAATATCACGGGTCAGCCGGTGCGGCCGCCGGCGCCACGCCGGCTCCTTTCGCAGCGAGCCCGGCCGGAGGTCCCGGCCGGGTGCGGACGTCCTGGTCGTCAGCAGCGCTCGAGCCCGTCGATGGAGTTGGTGACGTTGTCGATGTAGTAGCTGGCCATGTAGCCGCGGTGGCCGCTCGGGGTGAGGACCCAGACCCAGTACGGGTTGTTGCCGACGGTCTGCGAGCCCTCCTGCTGGCAGTACACCCACACCTGGGCCGGGCTGCTCACCGTGGTCTGGATGTCGGGGCAGTTGAAGGCCGAGGGGTAGAGGTAGCACTGTTCCCCGCCACCGGCGCGGACGTTGACGCCGGAGGCCCAGACGCCGTAGTAGCCCGGCCCGTGGCCGGTCGCGTGGGCGGAGCCGGCCGTGCCGAAGACGAGGCCGGTGGCGGCGAGGGCGGTGGTCGCGACGGTCGCGAGGGCGGTTCTCACGGACTTGATCATGGGTGTGTTCTCCCTGGGGACGGTGGGCGGCGGGGTGGGCGGCAGCGGTGCCGCGAGCCGGCGTCTCGAAGGCTAGGGGGCGCTCGGTCCGTCGCGTCCTGACAGATGTCAGGGTGCGGCGCCCGCCCCTTGCGGCGTCGGCCGGCGTCCCGGCCCGCGTTCAACCGATCGGTTGAACGCGGGTTCCACCCCTCGGCAGCCCCTTCTGTCCGTACGGACGACGCGGGGCCGCGTCCGGCCGCACAACAATGACGATCGCCAAGGCGCCCGGCACTCATCCCTCCCCCGTCAGGAAGGCCCCGCAGCGTGTCCAGCTTCCTCAGCAGACGACGTGTCCTCACCACCGGTACCGGTGTCGCCCTCGGTCTCGGCGCGGCCGGCGTCTTCGCGCCCGCTTCCTCGGCCGCGCCCGCCGCCCGGCAGCACACCGGCTCCGAGGAGACCCGCAGCCTCGACGAGCTCTACCAGGCCGCTCTCAAGGAGGGCGGCAAGCTCGTCGTGTACGCCGGCGGTGACACCCCGACCCAGCAGGACGCCACGAAGGCAGGCTTCAAGGCCCGCTTCCCCCGCATCGACCTGACGCTGATCGTCGACTACAGCAAGTACCACGACGTCCGCATCGACAACCAGCTCGCCACCGGCACCCTCGTCCCCGACGTCGTCCAGCTCCAGACCCTCCAGGACTTCACCCGCTGGAAGCAGCAAGGGCGGCTGCTGCACTACAAGCCCGCCGGGTTCTCGAAGGTGTACGACGGTTTCAAGGACCCGCAGGGCGCGTGGGTGGCGACCGGAGCGATCGCCTTCAGCTTCCTGTACGGCACCGCGGCGGTCGGCTCCGATGCCCCGCGTACCCCGCTCGACCTGGTCGATCCGAAGTGGAAGGGGAAGATCGCCTCCTCCTTCCCGCACGACGACGACGCGGTCCTCTACCTCTACGCGCTGTACGCCCGCACGTACGGCTGGGACTGGGTGGCCAAGCTCGCCGCCCAGGACGTCCGGTTCGCGCGGGGCAGCAACTCGCCGGGCGACGCGGTCTTCGCCGGGCAGAAGGCGATCGGGATCGGCACGGCGGGGTCGGCGGTCCCCTCCTCGTCGTCACCCGCGCGGTTCGTCATCGCGGACGGGCACCCCTTCATGGGCTGGGGCCAGCGCGCGGCCGTCCTCAAGCAGGCCCGCAACTCCACGGCCGCCAAGCTGTTCCTCAACTGGCAGCTGTCCGCCGAGCGGCAGCGCGCCTCCTTCAACGGGTGGTCGGTACGCACCGACATCACTCCCCCGGCCGGGCTCAAGCAGCTGTGGGAGTACCCGAACGCCCACGTGGACGGCTTCCCGACGTTCATGGCCGACCGCGCCCAGGTCGAGCGCTGGAAGCAGACCTTCGCGCTGTACTTCGGCGAGGTCCAGGGCGAGCCCACACCGGGCCGGCTCGGCCTCCACCCCGGCGCCTGACGGCCGCAACCGGGCCGGGGGCGAGGGAGGTCCGCGCCCGTCACCCCGGCACGGGCAGCAGGTGACGGTGGCGTCCTGTCCGATGTGGCCGGTGGCCCGGGTCAGCGCATGTTCAACGGCGGCTTGGCGTACTTGCCGGCAAGCCGGTCCTGCGGGGGCGCGGGCCTCGGGGGTTCCTGCGCTCCCGACGGGGCGAAAACGATCGCGTAGGTCTCGTACCCGTCGAGGGCCTCGCCCGGCGCGGATGCCTCGTACCGCTCCCGGGAGTCCTCCCGCCCCTGGGCCCATACCTGTACGGCGTAGGTCCGGGCCGGGTCGAGAGCCACGATGGGCGCAGTGTGATCCTGTACCCACAGAACCCCTGCGGACGCATGGGCTACCCGGCGCTGGCCGGATTTCCGTGATCGGCGGTGCCGGCAGCTGTGGCCGTGGCATTTTGGCTCCGTGATGCATGAGCACAGGGAAGAAGAGGAGTGGCTGGCGACTTTGCGGCCGTCGCGTGTGCGGGAGGTCCAGGCCGGGCGTCTGGCCTGGACCGAGGTTGATCTGATCGACATCGGGAGCGGGTTCGGGCATGCGTTGCGCGCCGGGCTGGAGGTGTTCGGCGTCCGGGTGAACTATCTGCCGGTCGGCCAGCCTCGCCATCTGGTGGCGGCGCTGAACGGCAGCAGACCGGTCGCGCCGTACGTGATCGTGTCCTGTCACGGAGACGAGGGGCGCATCCTGATGGAGGACGTCCCCGAGGAGCTGACCGGGTTCCAGCCGTTCAACGGTGCCGTCGGCCCGGACCGAGTGCGCGAACACGTCCGCCTGCCGGGCAGCGTCACGCTCGTCACCGGCTGCGACACGGGGGAGCCCGCGCTCGCCGACGCCTTTCTCGATGCCGGTGCCGGCGTCTATATCGCTCCGCGCGGCGCGCCGTTCGGCTATGCGAGCGTGTTCGCCCCCTTGTTCTTCCTCTACGAGCTCACCGAGCAGCGCACCCCCGTGGAGGCCGTCGAACGCCTGCGTGCCCACGACGAGGAACTCGCCATGTGGCATCTCTACCGACGCTGATCCGAACACATGCGACGCCTCCGGCCGTCGGCTGGGTGATCGCCGGATGCCGGCCTCGGGCATCGAGGAGTCGGAGGTGCCGTTGCGCTCGCACGGCAGCCTGTCGCTGCGAACTGATCGAGAGCCGGACGCTCGACGGACACACCCAGGAGCTCATCTACCGGCCCACCCTGCATGTCTGACCCGAACGCATGAGGCCTCAGCCGGCGAGCCAGGCTTTCACCTTGGCGGGGTTCGCCGCGATCCACTTCTCGGCTGCTGCTCGCGGGGTCATCTTGTCGAGGGCGATGTACTTCGCGACGGTGTTCTGGTCGTCGTTGGTCCACCGGAAGTTCTTCACCAGGTCGTAGGCGGGACTGCCCGATGCGGCGAACCTGGTGCTGACGATCTTGTCGAGGTCGAAGGCGGGGTAGTCGCAGGCGACCTTCGCGGGATCGGCGTCGCAGCCTTCGGTGTGTTTCGGCAGGGCGACTTTGACGAGGGGGACTTCGGACATGAACCAGGACGGTTCGTAGAAGTAGCCGATCACCCATTTCCTGTTCTTCTGCGCGTCGCGGAAGGCCTGGATGAGGGCGGTCTCGCTGCCCGCGTACACGACGGTGAAGTCGAGCTTGAGGTTCTTGACCAGGGCTTCGTCGTTGGTCTGGTACGAGGGGTCGCCGTCGAGGAGCTGGCCGCCGCTGCCGGACTCGGACGTCCGGAAGTTCGCGGCGTACTTGTCGAGGTTCTTCCAGTCGGTGATGTCGGGGTGCTGCTCGGCGATCCACGGGGGGACGTGCCAGCCGATGATCCCTTTGTTCCCGGCCGAGCCGAGGCTGACGGCGGTCTTCTGCCGGGTGATGTACTTCTTCTTGAGGTCGGGGTGGCCCCAGTTCTCCAGGATGGCGTCGACCTCGCCGGTCTCGAATCCCTGCCAGCCGATCTCCGCCTTGAGGTCCTTCTGGACGACCTTGCAGCCGAGTTCCTCCTCGGCGAGGTAGGAGACGACCGCCGCGTCGGCCGCGTAGCCCACCCAGGGGCTGACGGCGAGGTTGAAGGTGCCGCAGCTGCCGGAGCCGCCCGCGCCGGCGGACACCTCGCCGACCTTCGCGCCGACGCAGGCGGTCAGGGTGAGGCCGAGTACGGCCGTCCCCGCCGCGCGGCTGCGCCACCGTCCTGTTCGTCCTGCCATGGTCGTACTCCCTGTGGTCAGTTCGCGTCGAGGGCGCACCGGAAGCCCACGTTGCCGGTCGCCGAGTCCGGGAGGAGTCCCTGTCGGGCGGCGACCCGGTAGCGGCGGCAGTAGGAGGCGTGGCAGAGGTAGGAGCCGCCTTTGGTGACGCGTTCGTGTCCGGTGCGGGACGGGGTGAAGGGGTCGTCGCACCACTCCCAGACGTTGCCGGTGGCGTTGTAGAGGCCGAAGCCGCCGGGTTCGTAGGCGGTGACGGGGCAGGTGCCGTACCAGCCGTCGGCGGTGGGGTGGCGGTGGGGGAAGTCGCCCTGCCACACGTTCATCCGGGGACGGCCGCCCGGTTCGAGTTCGTCGCCCCAGGGGAACGTCTTCGCGTGCAGGCCGCCTCGGGCGGCGCGTTCCCATTCCGCCTCGGTGGGCAGGCGTTTGCCGGACCAGGCGCAGTAGGCGCGGGCGTCGTCCCAGTCGACGTGGACGACCGGGTGGTCCGTCCGGTCCTGCCAGGTGGAGTGCGGGCCGTCGGGGTGACGCCAGTCGGTGCCCTCGACCTGACGCCACCAGGGTGCCGCCGCGACCGCCCGGGTCGGGGGGAAGTCGTCCGGGAGCAGTCCGGCGAAGACGAAGGACCAGCCGGCCCGCTCGGCGGAGGTGCGGTAGCCGGTGTCGGCGGTGAAGGCCGCGAAGCGGGCGTTGGAGACGGCGCAGGCGTCGATCCAGAAGGCGTCCACGTGCACCGTGCGTACGGGTCCTTCCCCGTCGGCGGGGTAGGAGAGGGCGTCCTGGCTGCCCATGAGGAAGTCGCCGGCGGGGACGGCCACCATGCCGTCGGGGGTGGCCGGGTGGGTGGCGGA
>NZ_LIRL01000437.1 GCF_001419795.1 Streptomyces niveiscabiei | reverse complement strand
GGGCGGGGAGAAGTGTATACGAGACCGGGGCGGGCAGGGCGGCGGCGGTTGCGGCGGCGGCCCGGGTGGCGCGGGGCAGGGTCAGCAGGCGCAACAGCAAGGCTGAGCAGCGGAGTTGCAACAGCACTGCCTGCTTGAGGAACCGCAGGGCTTGAGCATCAAAACCCCCTGCGCACCGACGTCCCTTAGGGGCGCGGGGCTGTATNNGCGCGACCAGCCACAACGGCGCCGCACTCACCCGCGTCCCCAGCCCCCCACTACGCATTCCAATGCAACCGCCCGATACTGATCAACCGCATCTGCCGAGCAACCCGATCCACAACCACTGCCCGCTCCTCGGCAGCCGCATCCAACGTCTCCAGGAACAACGAGGCGACGATCAGCATCTGATCCACATACAACTGGGCCAGCATCAACAGATCCCCCTCACTCCACCCCCCCGCCTCGGAATCCTTCGCCAACTCATCCCGAACCTCCTCGGCGAACCGAGCGAGTTGCGCACGGATGGCCTCCCGAACAGGCTGAACCCCCCCATGCCGCTCACGAGCGATGAACCGCACATGCGCCGGGTGAGCCGACACATGCCCGTCGATCAACTCCATCGCCCGGGCGATCCGCTGCTCGGGATCATCCGTGGCGATGACGGTCGTACGGATCATCGGATGCAGACTCCCGAGCGCCTGCTCGACGAGGGCGACCCCGAGGTCGGGGATGGACCGGAAGTGCCGATAGAAGGCGGTCGGCGCCACACCCACGGCCCGCGTCACCTCGCGGAGCCCCAAGCTGCTGAGGCTCTGCTCCTCCAGCAACTCGAGCGCGGCGTCCAGAAAGGCCTGCCGGGTCTTCTGCTTCTGTGCCTGGCGGACGCCCACGGTGTGACTCATCTCTCCAGTTAACAACTGTTCTCCGTAATCGCAAAGCCGGCCACAGGGACTAGACTCCCAAGTCAGTGAACAACTGTACCCACAACTGTTCACTCACCTGTAACGAGCCTCGCGAAGGGATCCCCCGATGTTGTTCCTGGTAGCCGCGCTCCTGCTGCTCGGCGTAGCCATGGGCACGGTGGCGCACGCCCCGCTGAGCGTCACGCTGATAGCGGCAACGGTGATAGCGGCCTGGCTGGCGATCTTCGCGATCCGCGAACGTACGACCCGCCGCCGCACCACCGGCCCCCGAAGGGAAGCCTGATGCTCCGCCTCACAGCAGCCCCCACCCCCACGTCCCAGTCCACCCCCCGAGACCCGGACGGCATGGCGGTAGCGTCATTCATCCTGGGCCTGGTAGGCCTCCTGGTCCTCAACCTCTTCCTGGGCCCCATAGCCATAGCCCTGGCAACGATCTCCCTACTCCGAGGCACAACCCGCCAAGGCCGAGCCCTCCTGGGCCTAACTCTGGGCATAGCGGACCTGATAGTCCTCTTCGCCTTCATGCAGGCAGACGCATCAATCTCCTGGAGCTTCTAACCCCACCCCACCCCCCAGCAGCGGGCAGTCGTGCCGCTAGGCGCTGTCCGGCGGGTCATGTGATCACTAGGATCCGGGAGCGCCCGTTCGCTCTTGATCAACGCCAGGGGACCGGGTGTGCGGCAGTGCTGAGCGGTGCAGATCCGGTGCTTTCCGCAGCGGACGGCGAACGGGGGGCCTGTGGGGAGTCGGCGGCTGCATGGGTGGCCCGGGGCGGCGGTGGCTCTGCTGCTCGCGGTATCCACTGCCCTGCTCCTGGGCAGGTCGTGGACCGCCTGCGACGTGGGGGTGAACAACGCGGCCAACAGCGGTTTCCTGCTGTGGCTGTTCATCCCGGGCTTCTGGACGGTCCTGCTGCTGGCCTGGGTCGCGGTGGGTGCCCTTCTGGGAAACCGTCCCCTTCTCCATGCCCTGGCCCTCGCGGTGGCGCTCCTCGGTGTCGTCTGGTGCGCCGTCTCGACCTTCTGGGAGGGCGCCGGCACTCCCCTGTGCCCCAGCGGCGTGCCCCCGTGGTGGCCGGGCTTCCTCCCCGTCCCGGGATTCTGAAGGCCGGTCCCGGCTTGGGCCAGAGGCGGACTGCCGCTGCGGTGACGGTGCCGTGAAAGACACAGGCTCGTCTGTCGTAACAGGTTGCGACAGCCCGGGAGTTCGTGAGGCGGTCGATGGTCCGCTTGACCTCGTTGCGACACCGGTAGGTCTTTTCGGCGGATCCGGTCCAGGACTTCGGCCATCCGCGGGGCATCGCCCCACTGGCCGGGAGTGATCAGGAGAGCCATCGGGCGGCAGCCGCCTTCCCCGGCGAGGTGAATCTTGCAGGTCAGTCCGCCCCGGAACCGCCCAAGCCCCTCGTCGGGGCGGTGGTACCGGGGCGTCGTCCTTTTCCCGGAACACGCGGTGTGGCCTTGCGGGCTCCGGCCGCGTGCTGACAGGCACGGCAGGAGGTCCCAGGTGCCGTCCGCCGACCAGCGGCGATGCCTCTCGTAGACGGATCTCCAGCAGCCGTATCGTTCCACCGGCCCCCCGCCTGCCGGAAGGCGGCAGATGCGGCTCCACGAGCGACCACTCGCGATTCGTCAGATCTCCCCGCCCCATGACCACACCAACGAGCACCTGACCGGGCAGTCGCATAATCCGCCGGACACTGCCTGGGGGTGGCACGGGTGGGCGCAGCGGCGCCCCGCACGCGCAGGTATGCGACACGCACCTACCTCGGCCCACCATGGACCCGCACCCGTACACCCCACCCCCAGGCCCGTACAATCGCTGAACCATGGCCTACCTCGACCACGCCGCAACCACCCCGATGCTCCCCCAGGCGGCAGAGGCACTGACCGCGCACCTGGGAGTCACCGGCAACGCCTCAGCCCTGCACGCGGCGGGCCGCAGAGCCCGTCGTACGGTCGAGGAGGCGAGGGAAACCCTGGCGGAGTCCCTCGGAGCCCGCCCCAGTGAGGTCGTCTTCACATCGGGCGGCACGGAGGCGGACAACCTCGCGGTGAAGGGGCTGTACTGGGCGAGGAGGGACGCGGATCCGCAGAAGACCCGCGTACTCGCCAGCCCCGTGGAGCACCACGCCGTGCTGGACGCGGTCGACTGGCTGGCGGACCACGAGGGCGCGACGGTCGAGTACCTCCCGGTGGACGCGTACGGAAGGGTCCACCCCGACGCCCTCCGGGAGGCGATCGAGAGGAACCCCGAGGACGTGGCCCTCACCACGGTCATGTGGGCGAACAACGAGATCGGCACGGTCATGCCGATCCGCGAACTCGCGGCGGTCGCAGGCGAGTACGGCATCCCCCTGCACGCCGACGCGGTCCAGGCGTACGGCCAACTCCCCCTGGACTTCACGGAGTCGGGCCTCGCCGCGATGACGGTCTCGGGCCACAAGATCGGCGGCCCGTACGGCATCGGCGCGCTCCTGCTGGGCCGCGAGTACACCCCCGTACCGGTCCTGCACGGCGGCGGCCAGGAACGCCACGTCAGATCGGGCACGTTGGACACCCCGGCGATCGCGTCGTTCGCGGTGGCGGGCCAACACGCGGCGCGGAACAGGGAGTTGTTCGCGAGGAGGATCGGCGCCCTGAGGGACACCCTCGTCGAGTCGGTCCGTACGGCGGTCCCGGACGCGATCCTCGGCGGCGACCCGTCCCCGGAGGGCCGCCTCCCGGCGAACGCGCACTTCACGTTCCCGGGCTGCGAGGGCGACTCCCTGCTCCTGCTCCTGGACGCGCAGGGCATCGAGTGCTCGACGGGCTCCGCCTGTACGGCGGGTGTGGCCCAGCCGAGCCACGTCCTGCTCGCGGTGGGCACGGACCCGGACCTGGCGCGAGGAACCCTCCGCTTCTCCCTGGGCCACACCTCCACGGAGGCCGACATCGAGGCGGTCGCCAAGGCGATCGGCCCGGCGGTGGAACGCGCGAGGGCGGCGGGGCTGACGTAGCCCCACGACGTAGCCTTACGGGGATGCGCGCGCCGGCCTTCGTGTGCGCACCCCTCCCCGCGTACCCCTGCCCTCACGCCTCCGCCTTGGACAACGCCTCCTTCGCCTCCGCGACGAGCTTCATGTACCGGTCCCAGTCCCAGTGCTCCCCGGGGTCCGTATGGTCCGTCCCCGGCACCTCCACATGCCCGATGATGTGCTCCCGGTCCACCGGAATCCCGTACCGCACGCACACCCCCGCCGCGAGCCGGGCGGAAGCGGCGTACATCGCGTCCGTGAAGTCCTCCGGCCGGTCCACGAACCCCTCGTGCTCGATCCCGATGCTGCGCTCGTTGTACGAGCGGTTCCCCGCGTGGTACGCGACGTCCAGCTCGCGGATCATCTGGGCGATCCGGCCGTCCTGCCCGACGATGTAGTGCGCGGCGGCCAGGTGCCCGGGGTCCTGGAACGCCTGCACGGCGCTGGCGAAGTCCCCCTGGGTGACGTGGACGACGATCATGTCGACGTCGTAGTCGTCGGGCCGGTCCGCCCACCGGAAGTTCGCGTCGGACGCCTCCACCCACCGCGCGCCCGCGAAGTCGACGGCGCCCTCGACGCGGGGCCGCTGGTTCCCGGGCAGCTTCCACCACAGCCGCGACAGATCGTCCCGCGCGACCACGGCCGTACCCCCGACCGCCGCCGCCACACCCCCGAAGATCAGCGCCCGCCGCCCGATGCGCCGCTCGCCTTCCCGCTGTCTCGACCCCATGGAACCCCTCCTCGCACTGCCCCCACATGATCCCCAACGCTTATCCGTGAGCCCGGGTTCCCGGCGCCCCGTACCCTGGAGGGGCTATGACTGAGACCGCGCGCCCCCTCCGAGTCCTCGCCGCCATGTCCGGCGGGGTCGATTCCGCTGTTGCCGCTGCCCGAGCAGCGGAAGCCGGCCACGACGTGACCGGTGTCCACCTCGCCCTCTCGGCGAACCCGCAATCGTTCCGCACGGGCGCGCGAGGCTGTTGCACGATCGAGGACTCCCGCGACGCGCGCCGCGCGGCGGACGTGATCGGCATCCCGTTCTACGTCTGGGACCTCGCGGACCGCTTCCGTGAGGACGTGGTCGAGGACTTCGTCGCCGAGTACGAGGCCGGCCGCACCCCCAACCCCTGCCTGCGCTGCAACGAGAAGATCAAGTTCGCCGCCCTCCTCGACAAGGCCCTCGCCCTCGGCTTCGACGCGGTGTGCACGGGCCACTACGCGAAGGTCGTCGTCGGCGAGGACGGCACACGCGAACTGCACCGCGCGAGCGACATGGCGAAGGACCAGTCGTACGTCCTCGGCGTCCTCGACGAGAAGCAGCTCGCGCACGCGCTGTTCCCCCTCGGCGACACGGTGACGACGAAGGACGAGATCCGCGCCGAAGCCGAACGCCGTGGCCTCGCCGTCGCCAAGAAGCCCGACTCCCACGACATCTGCTTCATCGCCGACGGCGACACCCAGGGCTTCCTGGCGAACCGTCTCGGCAAGGCCGAGGGCGACATCGTCGACGAGTCCGGCACGAAGCTCGGCACCCACGAGGGCGCGTACGGCTTCACGATCGGCCAGCGCAAGGGGCTGCGCATCGGTACGCCGGCTGCCGACGGCAAGCCGCGCTACGTCCTGGACATCTCGCCGGTCAACAACACGGTGACGGTCGGCCCGGCCGAGGCCCTCGACGTGACGGCCCTCACCGCCATCAAGCCGCGCTGGTGCGGGACGGTTCCCGTCGGGGCTGCGGTCTACACGGCCCAGCTGCGCGCGCACGGCGGCGAGACGGAGGTCACGGCGGAACTGGTCGCCGGGGAACTCCAGGTCGCGTTCACCGAGCCCGTACGGGGCGTGGCCCCCGGTCAGGCGATCGTCCTCTACGACGGGACGCGGGTCGTCGGCTCGGCCACGATCGCGACGACCACGCGGCGCGAGACCGCGAACGCCTGACGGGTCAGACCCCGAACAACGCCGCCGCGTTGTCGTGGAACACACCCCGTAGCCACTCCCTGCCCAGCCCCAGCCTCTCCAGTGCCTGGAGCTGGTGCAGGTACGGGTACGGGATGTTCGGGAAGTCCGTGCCCAGGAGAATGCGGTCACCGAGGTCGGCGAGCCGGGGTACGACGTCCGGCGGGTGCGGCATGAACGACTCGGCGAAGTCGGTGAACGTGATCGTCGTGTCCAGCCGCACTTCCGGGTACCGCGCGGCGAGGTCCAGGAACTCCCCGTACTCCGGCATCCCCATGTGCGCGATGATCAGCCGGAGTCGGGGGTGCCGCGCGAGGACCTGTTCGATCGGCTCGGGCCCTGTGTGCTTGCCCGGCGTGGGCCCCGACCCGCAGTGGATGACGATCGGCACACCGGCCTCGGCGAGCAACCCCCATACCGGGTCGAGAAGTTCGTCGGCGGGGTCGTAACTCCCCACTTGCACATGCGCCTTGAACACCCGCGCACCCGCCTCGACCGCCTCCCGGACGTACAACTCGACGTCGGGCTCCGGGAAAAGGGTCGCGGTGTGCAGGCAGTCGGGCGTACGCCCGGCGAAGTCCGCGGCCCACCCGTTCAGCCAGCGGGCCATCCCGGGCTTGTGCGGGTAGAGCATCGCGGTGAAGGCACGGACACCGAAGTCCCGCAGGAGGGCGGTGCGTTCGGCTTCTTCGACGCGGTAGGTGATGGGCCAGTCCCGGCCGGTGAGGGGGCCGGCGGAGTCGAAGTACTCCCACACTTTGTGGAGGACGCGGGCGGGCATGAAGTGGGTGTGGACGTCGATGAGTCCGGGGAGGTCGAGGTGGTGCCAGAAGGCGCGTATCTGCTCGGCTTCCGGGGTCACAGGGACCTCACGAGGGTGGTGAACGCGTTCCGGCTGAGGGTGAACGTCCGGCTGGGGACCTTGCTGTCGCGTACGGCGATGTGACGGTCGAGGACGGCGACCTCGACGCAATTGTTGCCGCCGTCTCCGGTGTACGACGACTTGATCCAGCGGGGGCCGGACGTCTGTGCCACTCTCAGAGTTCCCTTGCGATGGTGCGGATGAAGTCTCTCGACTTCGTGCTGTTCAGCGCCACCTTATCGACCAGGGTGAGCTTCTTGCGGAAGTTGGCCAGCTGTGTGGGGGAGTCGACGAACATGCCACCGGTCGGGGTGTCCAACTGGACTGTGTCGAGGTGGAGGTTGGGCCCGTCCGCGTACAGCACCGAAGCGTCTCCGAACAGCGGGAACCCGCCGACCGCGAACGGGATCACCCGGAGGCTCACATTCGGGCGCTGACTGGCCTCCACGAGATACCGGAGCTGTGCGCGAGTGGTGTCCCGGCCGCCGATCTGCATCCGGAGGGCGGTCTCGTGGATGTAGCCCACGTACGGGGTGGGGTTGTTCCCGGTGATCACCTGCTGACGCCCCAACCGGTGGGCGACCCGTAGTTCGAGTTCCAATCGGGGCAGAGGCGGCACGACGAGCTCGAAAATGGCGCGGCAGTGGTCCTCGGTGTGGAACAGGCCAGGAAGATGGGCGACTTGCACCGTCCGCAGTCGTACCGCGAAGTCCTCCAGCGCCGACACGTCCAGGAAGGTCGGAGGGAGCTTGCCGCGGTACTCCTCCCACCAACCGGACTTTCGGCCGCCTGTCATGGCTGCCAACGTTTCGATGAGCGCGTCGTTGTCGCACTGGTAAATGGTTGCGAGTCGCCGCAACCGTTCTTCGCTGATGCCGAACCTCCCCGCCTCCACGTTGGAGATGACGGTGCGGTCCGTCCCGAGGTGCTCGGCAGCTATGGGGACGGACATGTTGGCCGCCTCGCGCAAACGCTTGAGTTCCACACCGAATCGGCGCTGAAGGATCGTCGGGGACTGGCGCGGTGCCATGGAACCTCCTTGGTCGCCGCACAGTGTGTCGACCCCTTTCCGGCCCCGTCCAGCAAACGCCAATAAATAACCCTTTCGTGTGACCAGGTAGCACCGTTAGAAAAGTTCCCTTTATGTTGTGAGGCGCATCACTCACCCGTCCCCGGAGGCCCGCATGGACATCCCCACCCTCGAACCCCTCCCC
>NZ_LIRL01000436.1 GCF_001419795.1 Streptomyces niveiscabiei | reverse complement strand
GACAGCCCCCCCCGCCCCCTCATTCCGGATCAGGATTCGGCGGCGGCCCGACCTCCGTCACCGGCGCGGGATCCCCGGTCGGCACCGGCGCCACATACGGCACACTCCGCGCGGTCCCCGGCTTGACCCCATAAACAAAAACGGCGTCCTCCAACTTCAGCACCCCCCACAACCGCCGAGCATCCGCGAGCCGCAGATTCACACACCCATGAGACCCCCCGGAGAACAGATCCCCATACGTCCCATGAAACGCCTGCCCCCCGTCAAAAAACTGCGAGTACGGCATCGGAGCCCCATCATAAAGACTCGAATAATGATCCCGATCCCGCCAATAAACCCGATGCCACCCCACCCGCGTCTCATACCCATCCCGCCCCGACCGCACAGGAACCGGCTTGTAAACCACCCGCTTCCCCACCTGCACCCACATCAACTGCCGCGTCAGATCAACACAAGCCACCCGATACTTCCGCACCGGACACTTCCCCCCGACATTCGGATTCCGCGCCGCCTCCACCACCAGCATCATCCGATACGTCCCCAACCCCGCATACCCATCCGCCGGCACCACCCCATTCCTCCCCTGAAACCCCCGAATAACCCGACAGTCCCCCACCGACTGCCTCCCATCCACCACCAACCCCAAATGCCGCTCAAGCTGCCGCTGATAGGGCCCGGTGGAGGTATTACACGCGGCCGGCGCAGCCCCTGCGGGCGCCGCCACCACCCCGACGGCACACAGCACCCCCACCGCTCCGGACAGCCACCGTCCGACCTGCCTCATCCAGCACCTCCTCGAACGCGGGCCCTACCTCATCTGTCCCACCGGCCCCAAGCGCCCACGCCGTAAGCTCCCGCTTTACCCCCGATCGGCGGAGGGCGCTCCCGGCGGCAGGTGACTCCACGGCCGGATCACACAGAGATCCCAGCCGAAGCGCCGCAGCTTTGCCTGCTCGACGTACGCGGCCGTGTCGCCGTAGCCGACGTTGAGTGCCGCCCCAGGACAACGACGGCCACACTCCCCGCACCGGCGGCCTTCAGCGCCGCGGACGCGGACTGGGCGTGGTTGCCGGTGGTCCAGGTGTCGTCGATGAGCAGCACGTTCTCACCCCAGAGCGCGGCCGACCGGTACCGCTCGGCCGAAGCGGTACGCCCCAGCTCCGAAGCGAGGGGCGCCGGCGTCAGCAGCTCGCGATAGCGGTCACGGGTGACACCGATGACCTCGTGCAGGGCGAGGAAACGCCACAACACAGTTCGTGGGCGTACTGCTCCCCCTTCAGAGCCAGGCTCAGCGGTACGACGGCATCGGCGACACCGGTGCCGAGGACGTCGCGGGCCTGCTTGCACTGCCAGCAGGTGGGGTAGCCGGGGTTCGCCGTGCCGCGGCACACCTGGCAGACACCGGGGCCGGGAAGCAGGGGGTGGGCGAGGAAGTTGGCATAACGGGCGGAGAGCCCGACGACGGTTGTCACCCGGAGTCGCCGGTCAGGTCCACGTGAGCTCGCCCGTGGCGGGGACGAGGGAATCGAGTTCGCGGAAGACGTCGTCGGGGCCGTCGATGACCGTGGTGTTGGGCCTGTTCGCGTACTCCCGTGCCCATTCGTGGGTCATGAGCGAGCGCATGAGGAAGACCCGTCGCCCATGCTCCAGCGCGAGCCGCGCCTGCATGCGGGCCCCACTGCGGTACGCGGCCTCGACCACCACGGTGGCGAGGCTGTAGCCGCTCATCACGGCGTTCCGCATGGGGAACGAGGTCTTCGAGGGCGGGGCGTCCGGCCAGAACTGGGAGATCAGCAGCCCCCGCTCGGCGATCTCCTGCTGGAGCCGCGCGTTCTGCGCCGGATAGGAGCGCCGCAGACCCGTGCCGATCACGGCAACGGTCCGCCCGCCGACGGCGAGAGCCGTTCCGTGCGCGGCGGTGTCGATCCCGGCGGCCAGCCCGCTGACCACCGTGACACCGCGCTCGGCGAGACCTCCCGCGATGGCGCGAGCGTGGGCGACGCCCTCAGGAGTCGGCGTACGGGTGCCGACGACCGCGACCCGGAGATCGTCGTCGACGGGGGTACCGCGCAGGAACAGGAACGGCGGTCGCTGGTGGACCAGCCGCAGATACAGCGGGTACTCGTCGTCCAGGATCGTGACCAGCCGCATGCCCTCGCGTTCCCAGGCCGCGATCTCGCCGACGACGAACTCCAGGTCGGGGGCGGGTTCCGTGCCGAAAAGAGCGCCCTGCCCGGACGAGTCGAGCGCGTTCTCCAGCACGTCGCGCGCACTTCCGACCGCCTCGATCTGGTCGGTGAGCTCGGACCAGGACCGATCCCCCCGCCGCAGAAGCGCGACGAGAGCGGCTCGCTCCAGATCCTGGTCCATGCCACGAGTATAGGAAGCGCCCTCGGCGGGTTCGCGGTCATGGTCCCGCCCGCTGAACTTGCCGCGCGGCAAGGAGAGATACGGTAAAGTTCTTTACCGAATACTTACGACCGTCGGGGAGAGGGGGCGTACCCATGTACCAGGGCATCCGTGCCGTACGTGTGGACAACGCCGCCCGCGACGGCGTCCCTGATACCGGCCGCAGCCTCTAGCGCTGCCCGCGCCCGAGCCGACGTACAGATTGGCCCGGCCCGCCGACAACACCCACACCCTTCACGTACGTACGACGCGCGCACCCGCTCCGGGACGGCCCGCGTCGGCACAGACGCCCGCGACCTGAACCGAATCGACGGAGGTCAGACGCCCGTGCACGACACGACCGCCATGCTCATCGAACTCGGGGCGATCATTCTCGCCCTGGGCCTGCTCGGCCGGCTGGCCGGGCGGATCGGGTTCTCGCCGATCCCGCTCTATCTGCTCGCCGGACTCGCCTTCGGGCAGGGCGGGCTGCTGCCGCTGGAGGCGAGTGAGGGGTTCATCGCGACCGGCGCCGAGATCGGTGTGATCCTGCTGCTGCTCATGCTGGGGTTGGAGTACAGCGCGAGTGAGCTGGTCACGACGTTGAAGACCCAGTACCCGTCAGGGGCCGTCGACTTCGTGCTCAACGCGACGCCGGGCGCCGTGATGGCGCTGCTGCTCGGCTGGGGCCCCGTCGCGGCGGTCGCCCTCGCCGGTGTCACCTGGATCTCGTCGTCCGGCGTCATAGCGAAGGTCCTCGGCGAACTGCGCCGCCTGGGCAACCGCGAGACCCCGGTCGTGCTCGGCATCCTGGTCCTGGAGGACCTCGCGATGGCGGTCTACCTGCCGATCCTCACGGCCGTACTCGCCGGAGTCAGCCTCGCGGGCGGCGCGCTCACGCTGCTGATCTCGCTGGGTACGGTCGGGGCGGTGCTGTACGTCGCGCTGCGCCACGGGCGCCTCGTCAGCCGCGCGGTCGCCTCCGACAGCGCCGAACTGCTGCTGCTCGTCGTCCTCGGCCTGACGCTGCTGGTCGCCGGGATCGCACAGCAGCTGCAAGTCTCCGCCGCCGTGGGCGCGTTCCTCGTGGGGATCGCGCTGTCGGGGGAGGTCGCGGAGGGCGCGGGCAACCTCATCACCCCGCTGCGGGACCTCTTCGCCGCCGTCTTCTTCGTCTTCTTCGGCCTGCACACGGACCCCTCGGCGATCCCGCCGGTCCTGGTGCCCGCGCTCGCGCTCGCGCTGGTCACGACGGGTACGAAGATCGCCACCGGCTACTGGGCCGCCCGCCGCGCGGGCATTTCCGTCCCCGGGCGCTGGCGGGCCGGTGGAGTCCTCGTCGCACGCGGCGAGTTCTCCATCGTCATCGCGGGCCTCGCGGTCGGCGTGGAACCGAGGATCGGCCCCCTCGCGACGGCGTACGTCCTCATCCTCGTCCTCCTCGGCCCCCTGACGGCCCGCTGGACGGAACCCCTCGCCCGCCGCCTCACCCGCACGACGACGGTCGGCCGCACCCGGCAGCGGGAGGCGGCGCATGCGGGCGGCTGAGCGGACACCGACCGGCACGGAGACCCCCCACCCCCGCCGGCGCGGCCCTCTGCATCCGTACGGCCCCGCCAAGCGTCGTACGCAACAGGCGATCAGGGAGGGGGCGTACGGCGTGGAGGTGGCCGGGGGGTATGTCGAGGGGTTCGCGGAGATCCTCGTGGACGCGGCGAGCACCGGACGGCGGCTGACGCGCGAGGAGCTGGAGTCGCGGCGGGCGCTCGGGGCGCGGGCGGCGGAGGCCGGGGTGGCGTGGCGACCGCTCGTGCGGGCGTACCTGAGCGCGGGCCGGGAGCACCGGCCGGCCGGCGCCGGCCTCGACGACGTGCTCGGCGTCCTGGAGCAGGCCGTCGACGCGTTCTCCGACGGGTACGAGCGGGCCCAGCGGCTCGTCGTGCGCCAAGAGGAGGCCGCCCGCCGGGAGTTCATCGACGACCTGCTCGCCGGCCACGGCGACCCGGGCCAACTCGCCGCCCGCTCCGAACGGTTCGGCCTGCGCCTCTCCCGCGCGCACGCCGTCGCGGTCGCGGCCGGGCCCGAGGCGTACGACGAGAGCGACCCCGTACCCCGGCAGGTGGCCGCCGAGTTGTTCACCCGCTTCGAGAACCGGCGCATCCTGTTCACCACCAAGGACGGCCGGATGGTGTGCGTCGCGCCGGGCGACCAGGAGGACGTCCTCGTCCACTTCGCGAAGCTCGTGCACGCGGTGACCGGCGGCGCCGGGCAGGTCGCGGTGGGGCGGCCCCGTACGGGGCCGGTGGGCATCGGGCATTCGTACGAGGAGTCCCTGAACGCGCTCGACGTCGCCAGGCGCATGGGATTCGACGACCCGTTGCTGCGCGCCGCCGATCTCCTCGTCTTCCCCGTCCTCGCCCGCGACCGGCAGGCGCTGCTGGATCTCGTCCACCACACGCTGGCCCCGCTGGAGCAGGCGCGCGGCGGGGCGCAGCCGCTGCTGGACACGCTCACGGCGTACTTCGACACGGGCTGCGTCGCCGCCGCTGCCGCGCGCGAACTCTCGCTGAGCGTACGGGCGTTGACGTACCGCCTCGAACGCATCCACACCCTCACCGGCGTCGACCCCGCCGAACCCGCCCACCGCTACACCCTCCAGACCGCCGTCATCGGGGCGAGGTTGCTCAACTGGCCCTCCAGGCCACTGAGCTGACCGCCGGATGGGAGAATTCCGGGGGCCCCGCGCGGAGTCGGGCGGGGCGGAGAAGGAGCGTCGGCATGATCGAGTGGAGCGACTTCGGCACGGGCGGCGTACGGCCCGTACCCCAACCGGTGGCCACCCCCCTGGTCTGGGCGGGCGCCTTCGCCGGCGCGCTCCTCCTGGTCGGCGTCCTCAACACGACCGTCGGCATGGACCGCCCGCACTTCGCCCTCCTCGCGCTGTCCGTCCTCGCCGCCGTCCTCGGCCTGTGCGCCCGCTTCACCGCCGCGCCGGGGACGGCCGCCCTGTGCTGGCTCTTCCTCAACGGCTTCGCGATCCCGCCCGCCGGGACGCTGAGCTGGACGGTCTCCCGGGACGCCCTCTGGCTGGCCTGCCTGCTGGGCGCGGCGCTGGCGGGGACCGCGCTGGCCCGGGTGGTGGACGCGCGCGCGGCCTACCGGCGGGTCTCGGGGTGGGAGGAGTGAGGGGGGCCACCGGGAAACGGGACACCCGGCACCCCGTGCAGCGGCTCGTCGCCCGCCTGTGGCGGCTCATCCGAGGCTCCTGGCAGTGGCGGATCCTCTGGCTCGCCCACGCCAAGTTCACGGTCGGCGTCACGGGGGTCGTCCGCAACGACGAGGGGCAGGTGCTGCTGCTCAAGCACCGGCTCTGGCACCCGAAACACCCCTGGGGCCTGCCCACCGGCTGCGCGAACAAGGGCGAGGAGTTCCCGCTGACCGTCGTCCGGGAGGTGAAGGAGGAGACCGGCCTGGACGTCGTACCGGGCCGCCTCCTCAAGCTGACCAGCGGCTACAAGCTCCGCGTCGAGGTGGCGTACGAGGCCCGGCACACCGGGGGCACGCTGAAGATCGACCCGTTCGAGATCCTGGAGGCTCGCTGGTTCGATCCGGATGAGTTGCCTGCGGCTATGCAGGATTCTCATCGGGAGCTGATCAGGAGCACGGAGAGGGCGTGACCCCGGGGAGCGCCGTTTCACGTGAAACACAGCCATGGGGCGGGCAGCATGATCATGCCGCCCGCCCCACAGCCCGGTTCGCTCAGCCGTGCTTCTTCCGCTGCCCCTGCCCCTCGCCCTGCGCGGCCTCCGCCTCGGCCTCCTTCGCCTGGACCTCGGGGTCGAGGCCGGTGTTGTCCACCGACTTCAGCGTGCCCGGCGCCGGGACCTCGGTCGCGGCCGGGGGTTCGACCAGCCAGTCCGGGTTGGCCTGGCGGTCCCACCAGCGCCAGGCGGCGTACGCGCCCCCGGCGAGGACGCCGAGGACCGCGAGCCCCTTGACGGCGCGTCCGGCGCGGGCGCGGCGGCGGTTGGCGCGGACGAGGCGGTCGATCTGGGCCGGCGTCACCTGGCCGCGCAGGGCGGCCAGAGCGGCGGCGCCGCGAGAGGCGGCCTCGTCACGGACGGGCCCCGCCGCGGCGACGGCCTGTTCGAGACGCGGACGCGAGTAGTCGGCGGCCTGACGCGAGTACTCGGCGGCCTGCCGCGCGGCGATCCGCGTACGGACCGCCGCCTCGTGCGCGGCGTGGTCGACCTTCGGCGGGACATGCGCCCGCGCCTGTTCGAGGCGCGGCGCGAGATGGGCGTCGTACTGGACACGGGCCTGCTCGGCGGCCTGGGACATCTTCGGCGCGAGCCGTACCCGCGCCTCCTCGGCGGCCTGGGACACCTTGGGCGCGAGCCGTACCCGCGCCTCCTGCGCGTAGTGTGCGGCCCTCTCCTTCGCCGTGTCGGCGTAGGGCGCCACCACTTCCGCGGCGTGCAGGACGCTGTCCTTCGCCGAGCCGGTCGCGGCGCGCACGCTGTCGATGCGGGTCACGGGTTCCTCCTCCTCGGTGGCGTACGTTCTATCGGCTTTCCACCCAATTGGGGATCATGCCTGTTCCGGTGCGACCGGGCCTGCGGAGGCGGGCATACGGGTGCCGATCGGGCATGCCGTCGACGATGCCACGGAACCGCACTTGGCGCAGGAGGGCGCTGCGAGACGGCGGAAGGGCGCTCGTGCGAGGATCGGGGGGTTAAGAAGGCAGTCGACGAAAGGCACACCCGTGGCCGACACCATCGCCACCCTGAAGACCAACCACGGCGACATCGTGATCAAGCTTTTCCCGGATCACGCCCCCAAGACGGTCGCGAACTTCGTCGAACTCGCCACCGGCGCGCGCGAGTGGGTCAACCCGACCACCGGCCAGAAGACCACGGACAAGCTGTACGACGGCACGGTCTTCCACCGCGTGATCGACGGCTTCATGATCCAGGGCGGCGACCCGCTGGGCAACGGCACCGGCGGCCCCGGCTACCGCTTCGCGGACGAGTTCCACCCGGAGCTGAAGTTCTCCAAGCCGTACCTGCTGGCCATGGCCAACGCCGGCCCGGGCACCAACGGCTCGCAGTTCTTCATCACCGTCGGCCCCACCCCGCACCTGAACAACCGCCACACCATCTTCGGTGAGGTCATCACGGGTGCCGAGGTCGTCGACGCGATCGCCAAGGTCGACACCGGCCGCAACGACCGTCCGAAGACCGACGTCGTCATCCAGAGCGTCGTCGTCTCCCAGGGCTGAGTCACCCAGGGCTGAGCCCGCCCCCGGACCCCTCCGGGGAACCTTTCGCCCCGCTCGTCCGTGAAACAGGAGGAGCGGGGCAAAGCATTGTGTACGACCCACCCGTGATCGACCCACCCGTGATCGATCCACCCACGACCAGCTACGACGAGCCAGGGGGACCAGTGGACCAGGCGCAAGGCGGCGGACGTCAGGAGGCTCCCGGCCTGCCCGGGTGTTACCGCCACCCCGACCGGGAGACCGGCGTGCGCTGCACCCGCTGCGAGCGGCCGATCTGCCCGGAGTGCATGGTCAGCGCGTCGGTGGGCTTCCAGTGCCCGGAGTGTGTGCGCAACGGCTCGGGCACGGGCCACGCGCCGGACGCGAACCGGCCGCGCACGATCGCCGGCGGCAGCGTCGCCGAGGACCCGCGGCTGGTGACGAAGATCCTGCTCGGGATCATCGCCGTCGCGTTCCTCGCCCAACAGGCGCTCGGAGACGAGTTCACCGACCGCTTCGACCTGATCGGCCGCGCCCTCATGCCGGCGCTCGGCTGGGACCAGCTCCAGGGCGTCGCCGAAGGTCAGTGGTACCGCATGCTGACCTCGATGTTCCTGCACGGCAGCATCATCCACATCCTCTCCAACGCGCTGAGCCTGTGGTGGATCGGCGGCCCGCTGGAGGCGGCGCTGGGCCGGGCCCGCTATCTCGCCCTGTTCTTCGTCTCGGGGCTGGCGGGCAGCGCGCTCACGTACCTCGTCGCCGAACCCAACCAGGCCTCCCTCGGCGCCTCCGGCGCGATCTTCGGCGTCTTCGGCGCCATGGCCGTCCTCATGCGCCGCCAGCGCTACGACATGCGCCCGATGATCGCCATCCTGGTGATCAACCTCATCATCACGTTCGGCTGGAGCGGCATCGCCTGGCAGGCCCACGTCGGCGGTCTGGTCGCCGGTGTGATCATCGGCGCGGGCATGGTCTACGCGCCCCGCGACAAGCGCACGCTGGTCCAGTACGGCACCTGTGCACTGGTCCTCGCCGCAGTCGTGATCGTGACCCTCCTGAGGACCTCCCAGCTCACCTGAGCACAGAGTTGTCCACAGCGTGTAGCACATCCTGCGCACCCTGTGGAAGAACGGGTTCGCCCCCTGTCTCCGACCGGCGTTTCAGCAGGTCAGGCAGGGGGCGTACGCGTTTTCGAGGGGTTGTGGGTTCGTCGTACCGGCGTCAACGTCCTGGGAGTTATCCACAGATCGTCGTTCTTTTTCCCCACCATGTGGACAACGAGCCCTGGCCTGTGGATAACTCCCCGAACAGCCCTGGGGAAAACTCCGGCACTAGGCCCCGGACCCCGTCACTTCCACTGCGTCGAGACACCGAACCCGGCGGCGATGAACCCGAACCCGACCACGATGTTCCAGTTGCCCAACGCGTCGAGGGGGAGGTCCCCGTCGGTCACGTAGAAGAGGACGATCCAGGCCAGCCCGATGAGGAACAGCGCGAGCATGACCGGCGCCACCCACCCCCGGCTGGTCAGCTTGATCGCGGTCGCCTGCTTCGCCGCCGGCGGCGTGTAGTCGGCCTTCTTACGGATGCGTGACTTCGGCACGAGGGTCTCTCCTGCTGGCAAGGGGGACACGGAGCGCTCCCCCGGGCGTCGGTTAGCGTAGTGCTTCCACGGCGCCGAAGGAGATAACGGTACGTTGAGCAATTCTGCCGACTCCCCCGGGACGGGTTCAACGGGTTCCGCCCCCGGTCGTACCGTTCGTGTCCGTCCGGCCCGTCTCCTGACCGCCGGCGTCTTCGCTCTCGCGGGCCTGATCTTCTTCACCAGCTTCGACACCGCCAAGGGCACCGACATCCGCACGGACGCCTCGCTCCTCAAGCTCTCCGACCTCATCCAGGAGCGCAGCCGCAAGAACGGCGAGGTCGGCGAGTCCAACGCGCGCCTGCGCGAACAGGTCGAGGAACTCGCCGCCTCCGACGCCGGACGCTCCACCACCGAGGACGAGAAACTCGCCGCGCTGGAGCACAGCGCCGGCACCCAGGAGATCAAGGGCAAGGCCCTCACGGTCACCCTCGACGACGCGCCTCCCAACGCCACCGCCAAACTCCCCGGCTACCCCGCCCCCCAGCCCGACTACCTGGTCATCCACCAACAGGACCTCCAGGCCGTCGTCAACGCCCTCTGGCAGGGCGGCGCCCAGGGCATCAAGGTCATGGACCAGCGCCTCATCTCCACCAGCGCCGTCCGCTGCGTCGGCAACACCCTGATCCTCCAGGGCCGCGTCTACTCGCCCCCGTACAAGATCCAGGCGGTCGGCGACCCCAAGAAGCTCAAGGACGCCCTCGCCGCGTCCAAGGCGATCCAGAACTACATGGTGTACGTCGACGTCTACGGCCTCGGCTGGAAAGTCACCGACGACGGCACGGTGACGCTGCCCGGCTACTCGGGCACAGTGGATCTGCACTACGCAGAACCCGTGGAGTAGCCCACCCGCAGGGGGTCCCGTTGTCGTTACGGGGGACGGTCAGGACCGTCAGCGAGCTGTGCATCACCGTCGGCGCGGTGATCGTCCTCTTCGTCGTCTACGTCCTGTACTGGACCGGAGTCCGCGCCGACCACGACATGGCCGTCCAGGTCCGCGACCTCGAAACCCGCTGGAAGCAGCCACGCGCGGCGGCACCGAAGAGCCACCCGGCGGGCCGGTCCTTCGCCGTCATGTACATCCCGAGGCTCGGTGCCACCTGGCACAAACCCGTCCTCGAGGGCACCGCCACCGCCACCCTCAGAAAAGGGCTCGCGCACTACGCGGACACCGCCGTCCTCGGCGGCATCGGCAACTTCGCCGTCGCCGGGCACCGGCGGACGTACGGAGATCCGTTCAAGGACTTTCCCGAGCTGCGCCGGGGTGACGCGGTCGTGGTCGGCGACGGGACGACCTGGTTCACGTATCGGATCGACAAAGGGCCCTACAAAACCGTCCCCACCGACGTTGAGGTGATCGACCCTGTGCCACGTAAGTCCGGGTACACGGCACCGGGCCGGTACCTCACGCTGACCACGTGCGATCCGGAGTGGGGCCACAGCCACCGGCTCGTCGTCTGGGCGCACCTGGAATCGACGACGCCTGTGGACGAAGGCAAGCCCCTGGCGCTGCGCCGTTAGTCTGGTGCGGTACGGCGTGAGTCTGGTGCCGTGGTACGACGGAAGGGACGGCATGTACGGCTGGATCTGGCGGCATCTGCCAGGCAATGCGTGGATCAAGGCACTGATCTCGATCGTGCTGGTCCTCGCTGTCGTCTACGTCCTCTTCCAGTACGTCTTCCCGTGGGCCGAACCGCTGCTTCCCTTCAACGATGTGACGGTGGACAACCAGTGAGCGCGCGCATTCTCGTCGTCGACAACTACGACAGCTTCGTCTTCAACCTGGTCCAGTACCTGTACCAGCTCGGCGCCGAGTGCGAGGTCCTGCGCAACGACGAGGTCTCCACGGCCCACGCGCAGGACGGGTTCGACGGCGTCCTGCTCTCGCCCGGCCCGGGTACGCCCGAGGAGGCCGGCGTCTGTGTCGACATGGTCCGGCACTGCGCCGCGACCGGCGTCCCCGTCTTCGGGGTGTGCCTCGGCATGCAGTCCATGCAGGTCGCGTACGGCGGCGTCGTCGACCGCGCGCCCGAGCTGCTGCACGGCAAGACGTCCCTCGTCGAACACGAGGGCCGCGGCGTCTTCGCCGGCCTGCCCTCCCCCTTCACGGCGACCCGCTACCACTCCCTCGCCGCGATCCCGACGACCGTCCCCGCCGATCTTGAAGTCACCGCGCGCACCCAGGACGGCATCATCATGGGCCTGCGCCACCGCGAACTCCCCGTCGAAGGCGTCCAGTTCCACCCCGAGTCCGTCCTCACCGAGCACGGCCACCGCATGCTCGCCAACTGGCTGGTGGAGTGCGGCTACACCGACGCCGTCGCCAGATCCACCGGCCTCGCGCCGGTCGTGGGCAGGGCCACCGCGTGACCGCGCTGCGCCCGGAGCGCGAGGAGACGTACGGGACCGCCCCGTACGACTCCGGGACCCCGTACGGCGGAGAGAGCTTCGACGCTCCCGCCGGGACGGGGGGTTTCTACGAGGCCGGGGGTGCGGCCGGTCCGTACGACGCCGGGGGCGCTGTCGGTCCCGCCGGGCCCGGTGACTCGTACGCCGCCGGGGGCGCTGTCGGTCCGGCCGGTGCTGTGGGGCCGGTCGACGAGGAGACCGTCGCCCTGCGGATACCCGAGCCGCCCCACGGGGGTGAGCCCATATCCGCGTCTGCGGGGACGGCGGCGGCACCCGGCTCTCTCGCTCCGCTCGGGGGGCGCGCGGCCCGCAGAAAGGCCGCCAAGGGCCGCCGCGGGCGTGTCGTCGCCGCACCGGCGGAGGAGTCCCTGCCCCTCGCGCAGGGCTCGCGCCCGCTGTCCCGCGTCGAGGCCCGCCGCCAGGCCAAGGCGCGCAAGCCCAGCCCCGCCGTCCTCGCCAGCCGCGCGCTCGGCGAGATGTTCATCACCACCGGCGTCCTCATGCTCCTGTTCGTCGGCTACCAGCTCTGGTGGACCAACGTCCGCGCGCACGCGCAGGCCGGCAGCGAGGCCGACCAGCTCCAGAAGGACTGGGCCAGCGGCAAGGGCGCGCCCGGCACGTTCTCCGCCGGACAGGGGTTCGCCCTCCTCCACATCCCCAAGCTCGACGTCGTCGTCCCCATCGCCGAAGGCGTCAGCAACAAGAAGGTCCTCGACAAGGGCATGGTCGGGCACTACGCCGAAGGCGCCCTCGCCACTCCGATGCCGGACGCCAAGACCGGCAACTTCGGGCTCGCCGGGCACCGCAACACCCACGGCGAGCCGTTCCGCTACATCAACCGTTTGCAGCCCGGTGACGCGATCGTCGTAGAGACCCAGGACGAGTACTACGTCTACAAGATGGCCTCCATGCTGCCGGTCACCTCGCCCAGCAATACCGGCGTTCTCAAGGCCGTTCCGCCCGGTTCCGGGTTCACGCAGCCCGGCCGCTACATCACCCTCACGACCTGCACCCCGGAGTTCACCAGTAAGTACAGGTTGATCGTCTGGGGCAAGATGGTCGAGGAACGGCCGCGCAGCAAGGGAAAGCCGGATGCGCTCGTCGAGTAGGGGCAGACAGACGTGACAGCGACGACCGACGGGACGACCACCCTGGACACCGGGTCCCCCGCGCCCCGCCGCAAGGGTGGGCGCCTCGCCACCGCCGTGAGCGTCCTCGGCGAACTCCTCATCACCGCCGGTCTCGTCCTCGGGCTCTTCGTCGCGTACTCCCTCTGGTGGACCAACGTCATCGCCGACCGCGAAGCCGCGAGACAGGGCGACAAGGTCCGCGACACCTGGTCCAAGCCGGCCGGGCCCGGCGCCCTCGACACAAAAGACGGCATCGGCTTCCTCCACGTCCCCGCCATGAAGAACGGCGAGGTCCTCGTCGAGAAGGGCACCTCCTCCGACGTCCTGAACGAAGGCGTCGCCGGCTACTACACCGACCCCGTCCCGGCGACCCTCCCGGGTGGCAGACAAGGCAACTTCACCCTCGCCGCCCACCGCGACGGCCACGGCGCCAAATTCCACAACATCGACAAACTGAAGAACGGCGACCCGATCGTCTTCGAGACCCGGGACACGTGGTTCATCTACAAGGTCTACTCCACCCTCCCCGAGACCTCGAAGTACAACGTCAAGGTCCTCTCCCAGATCCCCAAGGAATCAGGCACGGAGAAGGCGGGCCACTACATCACCCTCACGACCTGCACGCCGGTGTACACGAGCCGGTACCGGTACGTGGTGTGGGGGGAGCTGGTCCGCACCGAGAAGGTCGACGCGAAGCGGACTCCCCCCAAAGAGCTCAGCCAAGACTGAGCTGCCGCCGCAGCCTCGCCTTGTGCTGCCGCAGCTTCCTCTCGACGGCCTGCACGTCCGCCCGCAGCGCCACCAACTCCTTGCGGTGCTCTCCCGACGTCTCGATGAGCGCGTTGAACATGGGGACGACGGTCTTGCTGAGGATGTGGACGATGCGGTCGTCCACAAGCTCGTGGAGGGACTCGGAGAGCCTGTGGACAGAGTTATCCACAGGCTGGGAGCGGACCATGTGCTCCATGTCGAGGAGGTACACACGCACCTGACGTGCGGTTTCGCTGTCGCGGAGCAGCATGGCGACGTTGAGGACAGCTCGGCGGGGGAAGACCGTCAGGCCCTGGCGGGGCTGTGGATAACCTCCGGAATAGAGTGACAGGTTGTCACTCTTAAATTTCCGCAGCTCGTCGCCGCGCAGCACCACCAGCCCGCTGGCCGTCAGCTCCGCGCGGTGACGCTGGACGAGCTGCCGAATCACCTCCACGCCCACCTCGAAGTACGTCGCCACCATCGCCGTCGTCACGTGCACCCCATCCGGCAGCAACGACAGCACCTTCACCCGGTCCAGCACCTCCGTCCGCTCCGCCACGCTCTCCCGCAGTGACTTGGACTCCAACAGCACGGTTTCGTTGATCATGTCCTGCAAACGAGTGAACGGATCCGAAGACACGATCGATTTGTGAACGGGTGAGCAACGAAGAACCCCGGCCCCCTCAGGGCGAGGGAACCGGGGTTTCGGGGTGGGACCGGACGTCAGTCCTCTGTGCGGAACGCCGCTCCGTCGAACCCGCCGAAGAAACCTCCGCCGCCGTTGTTGCCGCCGTTGTTGTTGCCGCTGTCGACGGTGCCGAGGTTGACGGTCTGGCCGGGTTGCACGGTCTGTCCGGGGCTGGGGTTGGACCCGAACACCCGGGAGTCGTCGTCCTGGGGCCCCTGGATGTTGCCGACCTGGAGCCCGGCGTTCTGGAGCGCCTCCTTGGCCTCCTTCAGGGTGAGCCCGACGAGGTTGGACGGCACCTGGGTCTGACCCTGGCCGACGTTGATGTTGATCGTCGTGTCCTTGTCGACCTGCGCACCGATCTGCGGGTTGGTCGAGACGACCTTGCCGTTCTGGTTCTGGTCCTGGACCTGGACGTTGGAACAGGTACCGGCGGTCAGGTTGTTCTGCTCGATCCGCTTCTTGGCGTCGTCGCAGCTGAGCCCGGTGACGTCCGGAACGGTCTCCTTGGCCACCGCCTTCGCGACGGTCAGCGTGATCGTCGACCCCTTCTCGACCTCGGCGCCGAGCTTGGGGTCCTGAGCCAGAACCGTGCCCGCCTCCTCGGTGGACTCCTGGGTCACGGTCTTGACGTTGAACCCGTCGCGCTCAAGGATCTGCGTCGCTTCATCGGTGCTCTTGCCGAGAACACTGGGAACCGCCACCTTCGGCGCCCCCGTCGAGATGACGAGCCTGATCGTCGTCTGCTTGTCGACGCTCGTGCCCGCTGCGGGGTCCTGGGAGCAGACCTTCCCGGTCTCGGTGTTCTCGCAGGGCTTCTTCTCGGCGACCGTGACCTTCAGATCGCCGTTGATGGCTGTCTGCTGTGCCTGCTGCTCGGTCTGGTCGACGAAGGACGGCACGGTGGTCTTGTTGTTGCCGACCCCGTCACCGTTCGTGACGTACCACCCGATGAGCACGGCCCCCACCAGCACCAGCACAGCGGCGAGCGCCAGCACGATCGTCGAGGTGTTCGACTTCTTCTGCTGACGCCGCCGGGCAGGCCGCTCGTCGTACCCGGCGAACCCCCCGTCATCGGGGTTCATCGGCGGCAGCATGGTCGTGGCGCCCGCGTCGGACCGCAGCGCGGTGGTCGCCTGGTCGTCGCCGTAACCGCCGTAGCCCACCGCGCCGAACGCGGCGGTGGCCTGGACCGGCTGGCCGTCGAGGCACGCCTCGATGTCGGCGCGCATCTGGTCGGCGGACTGGTAGCGGTAGTTGGGGTCCTTGACGAGCGCCTTGAGGACGATCGCGTCCATCTCCGGGGTGATCTCCGGATCGAAGACGGACGGCGGCTGCGGCTCCTCGCGGACGTGCTGGTAGGCGACGGCGACGGGGGAGTCGCCGACGAAGGGCGGCCGTACGGTGAGCAGCTCGTAGAGGAGGCAGCCCGTGGAGTACAGGTCGGAGCGCGCGTCGACCTGTTCGCCCTTCGCCTGTTCCGGCGAGAGGTACTGGGCGGTGCCGATGACCGCGGAGGTCTGCGTCATCGTCATCCCGGAGTCGCCCATCGCGCGGGCGATGCCGAAGTCCATGACCTTGACCTGGCCGGTGCGCGTCAGCATGACGTTCGCCGGCTTGATGTCGCGGTGCACGATGCCGCTGCGGTGCGCGTACTCCAGGCCCTGGAGGATGCCGACGGTCATCTCCATCGAGCGCTCGGGCAGCAGCTTGCGCCCGGAGTGCAGGAGTTCGCGGAGGGTGGAGCCGTCGACGTACTCCATGACGATGTACGGGATCGAGACCCCGTCGAGGTAGTCCTCGCCCGTGTCGTAGACCGCCACGATCGCGGGATGGTTGAGCGAGGCGGCCGACTGGGCCTCCCGGCGGAACCTGGCCTGGAAGGAAGGGTCGCGCGCGAGGTCCACGCGCAGCGTCTTCACCGCCACGGTGCGGCCAAGGCGGGTGTCATGCGCGAGGTAGACCTCCGCCATGCCACCACGGCCGAGCACCTGGCCCAGCTCGTACCGGCCGCCGAGGCGACGCGGCTCTTCCATAGCTTGTTACCAGCCCTCTCCGTCGGTCCCGACCGGCATTGCGCCCGGTCGGCGGCTGCCGTCCGGGGATACGCTACCCGGCTCGCTCTGTCTCACCTGGCCAAGCCTGTTACTCGATACAGGACCGGTATCGCAACGTGCACCGATGCGCGGATTACGTGAGCGGGGTCACTTCTTGTTGCCGATGACCGCCTGCATCACGGCCTTGGCCACCGGCGCGGCGAGGCCACCGCCGGTGATGTCGTCACGGATGGCGGAACCGTCCTCGACGACGACGGCCACGGCCACCGGCGCGGAGCCGTCGGACAGCTTGGCGTAGGAGATGAACCAGGCGTACGGCTTCTCGCTGTTGTTGAGCCCGTGCTGGGCGGTACCGGTCTTGCCGCCGACGGTGACGCCGTCGATCTGCGCGTTCTTCCCGGTACCCGTCTTGACCACCGTCTCCATCATCTGCTGCACCTTCTGCGCGGTGGCGGAGGAGACGGCCTGGGAGAGCTCCTTGGGCTCGGTGGTCTCCAGGGTGTCGAGGCTGGGGGACTTGAGGGAGTCCACCATGTACGGCTTCATCAGCTTGCCGTCGTTGGCGATGGCCGCGGCGACCATGGCCATCTGGAGGGGGGTGGCCCGGTTGGAGCCCTGCCCGATGCCGTCGAGGGCGTTCTGCGGCCGGTTGTCCTCGGGGTAGACGGACTCGGCGGCGCGGACGGGGACGTCCAGCTTGCTCTCGTTGAAGCCGAACTTCGTGGCCTGCTCGATCATCTTCTTGTTGCCGACGTTGTCGGACATCTTCGCGAAGACGGTGTTGCAGGAGACCTCCAGCGCGAACCGCAGATCGGCGTTCTCGCAGCCGCTGTGCTCGTTGCCGAGGTCGGTCGTGGACTGCGGCAGCCGGTAGGGGTCCGGGGTGTCGGTCTTGTCGTCGATCCCGGAGACGATCCCGTTCTCCAGCGCCGCCGCGGCCGTCACGACCTTGAACGTCGACCCCGGCGGGTACGTCTCGCGCAGCGCCCGGTTCAGCATCGGGTCGTCGGGGTCGTTCTTCTTCTGTACGGCGTTCCACGCCTCGCCGTCGGCCTTGGACTGCCCGGCGAACTTGGACGGGTCGTACGAGGGCGTCGAGACCAGCGCGAGGATCTTGCCGGTGGTCGGGTCGATCGCGGCGACCGCGCCCTTCTTGTTCCCGAGCCCGTCGTACGCGGCCTTCTGCGCGGCGGCGTTGAGGGTGGTGACGACGCTGCCGCCGGCGCGCTGCTTGCCGGTGAGCATGTCGAGGGTGTTGCGGAAGAAGAGGCGGTCGTCGGTGCCCGAGAGGATGCCGTCCTCCAGGTTCTCCAGGAAGTTGGAGCCGAAGGCCTGCGAGGAGAACCCGGTGACCGGCGCCCACATGGGGCCGTCCTTCCAGGTCCGCTTGTACTTGTAGTCCCCGGTGGTCTCGACCGAGCCGGTGATCGCCTTGCCGCCCACGATGATGTCGCCGCGCGGGATCGAGTACCGGGTGATCGGCACGCGGCGGTTCTTGTCGTCGGTGGCCAGCTCGTTCGCCTTGACGTACTGGAGCCAGTTCCCCCGCACCAGCAGGGCGAGGATCAGCAGACCGCAGAAGATCGCGACGCGGCGCAGGGGCTTGTTCATGAGGGTCGGACCACCTGGGTCATCTCGGCGTCGGGGTTCGAGGCGGGGGCCGGGGCCGGGCGGCGGGCGGTGTCGCTGATGCGGATCAGGATGCCGATGAGCGCCCAGTTGGCGATGACGGAGGAACCGCCGTACGCGAGGAACGGCATGGTCATACCGGTCAGCGGGATGAGGCCCATGACACCGCCGGCGACGACGAACACCTGGAGGGCGAACGCGCCGGACAGGCCGATGGCGAGGAGCTTGCCGAAGGGGTCGCGCGCGGCGAGGGCGGTGCGGATGCCGCGTTCGACGATCAGGCCGTACAGGAGGAGCAGGGCCATCAGGCCGGCGAGGCCGAGTTCCTCGCCGAAGGTGGCGAGGATGAAGTCGGAGTTCGCGGCGAACTTGATCAGCTCGGAGTGGCCCTGGCCCCAGCCGGTGCCGAGCGTGCCGCCGGAGCCGAACGCCCACAGCGCCTGCATGGCCTGCTCGGAGTGGCCGATGACGCCCTGCTGGGAGAGCTTGTACTCGCCCATCGGGTTCTGCCACGCCTCGACGCGCTGCTGGACGTGCGACTCGAAGCTCGCGACGGCGACCGCGCCGACCGCCGACATCAGCAGACCGAAGACGATCCAGCTGGTCCGCTCGGTCGCGACGTACAGCATGATCACGAACATGCCGAAGAACAGCAGCGAGGTGCCGAGGTCGGTCTCGAAGACCAGGATCAGGATCGACAGGAACCAGACGACGAGGATCGGTCCGAGGTCGCGCCCGCGCGGCAGGTAGAGGCCGAGGAAGCGGCGGCTGGCGAGGGCCAGCGCGTCCCGCTTCACCATCAGGTACCCGGCGAAGAAGACCGCCAGCACGATCTTCGCGAACTCACCGGGCTGGATGGAGAACCCGGCGACCGAGATCCAGATCTTCGCGCCGTAGATGTTCTGCCCGAGCCCGGGGACCAGCGGCAGCAGCAGCAGGAAGATCGCGCCGGCCATGGAGATGTAGGTGTAGCGCTGGAGGACGCGGTGGTCCTTCAGGAAGATCAGGACGACGATGAAGAGCGCGATGCCCATCGCCGTGTACATGAGCTGCCGGGGCGAGGCGGTGCCCGCCTGCTCGGCCGCCTGGAGGTACTTCGACTGGTCGAGCCGCCAGATGGCGACCAGGCCGAGCCCGTTGAGCAGCGTCGCCAGCGGCAGCAGGAGCGGGTCGGCGTAGGGCGCGAACTTCCGTACGACGAGATGGGCGATACCGGCCAGCAGACCGAGCCCCAGGCCGTAGGCGAGCAGCCCGGCGGGGACCTGCTCGTTGATGGCGAGGCCCACGTTGGCGTAGGCGAACACCGGGATGAGGACGGCGAACACCAGCAGTCCCAGCTCGGTGTTGCGTCTGCTCGGCGCGCCGATGGCACCGATCGTGGACGTGTGGTGCGTCGGTGTGTTGGTAGTACTGCTCATCGTGTGACGGGGCCTCTCACGGCTTGCCTCTTGCTTGCCTCACGGCTCGCTACTGCTTGCCGCACAGCGAGACGACCTGCTCCTCCTCCTGAGAGAGAGACGGCCCGGGGCTCGGGGTGGCCGACGGACTGGCCGCCGGGGACGGTGACGCGTTGGGGCCCGGGCTCTGCGTACCCGTCGTGGCCGACGGGCTCGGCGAGGGCTTGGACGCGGACGACGAGGATCCGGTTCCCGAACTCCCGTCCTGGGCCTGCTTCTTGCACGCGGACGCCTGGACGGACAGCTCGTCGAGTTTCTTCTGGGCGCCCTTCAGGCTGGACGCCGGGATCGTCTCCTCGACCTGCTTCTGCTGGTACTGCGGGAGGTACTTGAGTTCGATCTCGGGGTGGTCCTTCTCGATCTTCGAGAGCGAGACCCAGGCGAGGTCCTGGCTGATCCCCCGGTACAGCGCGAGGTGCTCGCCCTTGGCGCCGACGTAGTACTGCGTCTGCGTCCACCGCCAGCCGCCGTACAGCCCGGCGCCGACGACCGCGAGGGTGAGCGCGCTGTACAGGGAGACCTTGAGCCACTTGCGGCTCTTGCGGGGTTTGACGAAGTCGTCCTCGGAGTAGTCGCCGAAGCCGTCCGTGGAGATGAAACCGGTCACGTCCCCCGAACCGGGGGGCCCGAACTCGCCGCCGCCGGGGTTCGCGCGGTGCCGTCCGAGGCTCGCGGCGCGTCCGGCGGGGGTCTGCATGATGCCGTTGTCGTGCGGCAGCTGGAGCTGGTTCTCGGCGACCGCGCCGACCACCACGGGGGTGTCGTACAGCTGGCTCGCGAGGGTGTCGCCGGTGTCGAGGTCGAGGACGTCCGCGACGATCACGGTGATGTTGTCGGGGCCGCCGCCGCGCAGGGCGAGCTGGATGAGGTCCTGGACCGTCTCCTGGGGGCCCTGGTAGCTGGCCAGGGTCTCTTCGAGGGTCTGGTGGGAGACGACGCCGGAGAGGCCGTCGGAGCAGATCAGATACCGGTCGCCCGCCCTGACCTCGCGGATCGAGAGGTCAGGCTCGACGTGCTCGGCGGAGCCGAGGGCGCGCATCAGCAGGGAGCGCTGCGGGTGGGTCGTCGCCTCCTCCTCGGTGATCCGGCCCTCGTCGACGAGGCGCTGCACCCAGGTGTGGTCCTGCGTGATCTGCGTGAGGACGCCGTCGCGCAGCAGGTAGGCGCGCGAGTCGCCGACGTGGACGAGGCCGAGGCGCTGGCCCGTCCACAGCAGGGCGGTCAGGGTCGTCCCCATGCCTTCGAGCTGGGGGTCCTCGTCGACCAGCGAGCGCAGCTGGTCGTTGGCCCGCTGCACGGCGTTGGCGAGGGAGGTGAGGACGTCCGAGCCGGGGATGTCCTCGTCGAGCGCGACGATCGTGGAGATCGCCTCGGAGGAGGCGACCTCGCCGGCGGCGGCGCCGCCCATGCCGTCCGCGATGGCGAGCAGGCGGGGCCCGGCGTATCCGGAGTCCTCGTTGCCCTCGCGGATCATGCCCTTGTGCGATCCGGCGGCGAAACGCAGGGAGAGACTCATGCGCACCTCACCCGTCGGCTCCGGGTACAGCCGGTCGTGTCGAGCCACACTGCCCACCCTCCGGTCGGGAGCTCGCTCCGCTCGCGCTCATTCATGATGCAGCACTACTTCCGCAGCTCGATGACGGTCTTGCCGATGCGGATCGGGGCGCCCAGCGGGATCGGTGTGGGGGTCGTCAGCCGCGTTCGGTCGAGGTACGTGCCGTTGGTGGAGTTGAGGTCCTCGACGATCCAGTTGCCGTCGCGGTCCGGGTAGATCCTGGCATGGCGGCTGGAGGCGTAGTCGTCGTCCAGCACGATCGTCGAGTCGTGCGCCCGGCCCAGCGTGATGGTCTGGCCCTGGAGCGCGACGGTCGTGCCGGTGAGGGTCCCCTCGGAGACGACCAGCTTGGTGGGCGCGTTACGGCCCCGGCGGCCCCCGGAGGCGGGCTGCTGGCGCTGCTGCGGGGGCGTCGCGGCGGCCTGCTGCTGCCGCCGTCCCTGCTGCGCGTTCTGGTCACCGCCCCGCCGGGAGCGCTGCGAGCCGCGCTGGGTGACGCGCGTACCGAACAGGTCGCTGCGGATGACCTGCACGGCCACGATCACGAACAGCCACAGTACGGCCAGGAAACCCAGCCGCATGACCGTGAGGGTCAGCTCTGACATTGCCCCCGCTTCACCCTTCGGCTTGCCTATAGATAACGGTGGTGCTGCCCACGACGATCCGCGAGCCGTCGCGGAGCGTAGCGCGGGTGGTGTGCTGTCCGTCCACCACGATGCCGTTCGTGGACCCCAGGTCCTGGACGGTCGAGGGCGAACCGGTACGGATCTCGCAGTGCCTGCGCGAGACGCCCGGGTCGTCGATGCGCACGTCGGCGTCGGTGGAGCGGCCCAGCACCAGGGTGGGGCCGTTGATCTGGTGGCGGGTGCCGTTGATCTCGACCCAGTGCCGGGCGCGGGAGCCGGGGGCGGGGGCGCCGGCCAGGCCGCCGCCCTGTGCCGCGGGCGGATAGCCGTAGCCGGGGCGGCCCGCGGGAGCGCCGGGGGGCGGTGCGGCCGGCATCGGCGGCGCGCCGTACGGGGCCGGGGCGGCCGGCCTGTTGCCGGGGGACTGCTGGTCGGTCGAGCCGGAGAGGGTGCGGCTGCGGACCCGGTACAGGCCGGTGTCCAGGTCGTCCGCCTTCTCCAGGTTGACCTTGATCGGTCCCATGAAGGTGTAGCGCTGCTGCTTCGCGTAGTCCCGCACCATCCCGGCCAGTTCGTCACCGAGCTGTCCGGAGTAGGGGCTGAGGCGCTCGTAGTCGGGCGTGCTCAGCTCGACGATGAAGTCGTTGGGGACGACGGTCCGGTCCCGGTTCCAGATCTGGGCGTTGTTGTCGCATTCGCGCTGGAGCGCGCCGGCGATCTCCACGGGCTGGACCTCGGACTTGAAGACCTTGGCGAAGGTGCCGTTGACCAGCCCTTCCAGGCGTTGTTCGAACTTCTTCAGAACTCCCATGGGGCACCTCCTCCGTCGTGACGGCTCGGTCGTTGTCGCTGTGGGCCGTGCTGTTCGAACGTCTCGTGCTGTTGCTCGTACTGCTTACTGATCGTATCCACGCGGCGGTGAAACAGCCGGTTCCCCTTTCGCGCCGTGCTGCCGAGGATCGTAGAGGCGCTCACGGACCAGTGTCCCGCACCCGACCGCGCACCTGCTCCGGCTTCCTGGGAGACGGGGGAACACCGGTACGAGGTTGATACGTGTCACTCACCGGGGCGGGACGGTGGGTACCCCTGTGTGACAAGTGAGGTGAAGAGGCCGGATCCCCCGTGGTAATGTTTTCCACGTCGGAAGGGGCCAGCCCGAAAGGGTCTGAAGCCGGAAGACACACCCAATGCGCGGGTGGCGGAATAGGCAGACGCGCTGGATTCAGGTTCCAGTGCCCGCAAGGGCGTGGGGGTTCAACTCCCCCCTCGCGCACAGCGAGAACCCCCCAGGTCATCGACCTGGGGGGTTTCTTCATGTCCGGATCTCGGTGGGTGCGGTGTGATGTTCGCCCTGGTGTGAGGTGTCTCTCACCAGGGCGCGGAGGCGGGTGTCAGGGGGTCTGGCCCTCGTTGCGGGGGGTGCGGATCCACTCGTTGCCGCCCAGGGGGTAGTCCCAGATGTCCCGGCCGTCGTCGGCGCTCGTGCGGAACGGGGTGCCGGCGTCGGTGATGTGCAGGGTGCCGGTGCGTGAGCCGCTCGACCAGTCCAGGGTGAGGTCCCAGCGGACGTCGTGGGCGGCCGTCGTCGCCTTGACGTAGAAGACCTCCGGGTCCGATTCGCTGACCTTGTACGGGAAGTCGCGCTGGCCGCCCTGGACCGTCACCGCCGGGCTGCCCTGGTCCAGGTCGATCGCGAACGACTTCGTCTCCACGTTGCCGCCGCAGCCCGAGCCCATGCCGTACACGTTCCACGCGAGGGGGGCGTGCTTGGTCAGGATGCGGACGTGCAGGGCCTCCAGGACGACCGTCTCTTGGCCCGTGCCCTGGAGTGTCAGGCCGACCACCTGCTGGTTCGCGGAGACCGCGCCGTTCGCCGACGCGAAGCGGGGGGCGTCGGGTTCCGTCGCGGGCGGGCCCATCTGCGCGGGTTCGCTGTCCACGAGGAACTCCTGGCTGCACGGGGACTCGTAGACGTACGGGCGGACGCTGACCGACAGGGGGGCGCCGGTGGGTTCGGGGGCCGAGGTCTTCG
>NZ_LIRL01000435.1 GCF_001419795.1 Streptomyces niveiscabiei | reverse complement strand
GTGGAGCTGACGGGGAAGCCTGTGGTGTGAGGGGGTTACATCTCAGGGGTACCTCTCGGGGGTTAGCTCTCTGGGGTTACCTCTCTGGGATTAGCCCTCGGGTACTACCTCTGGGGTATGGGCTCGGTTTCCCCGGCTGGGCGGTGGGGCAGGATCGGCACGCACACCGTGATCAAGCAGAGGAAGGGGCCGTAGATGCCGCAGCAGGGGACCGTCAAGTGGTTCAACGGGGAGAAGGGGTTCGGGTTCAT
The DNA here is from genome assembly GCF_001419795.1 of Streptomyces niveiscabiei. GTDB lineage: Bacteria > Actinomycetota > Actinomycetes > Streptomycetales > Streptomycetaceae > Streptomyces > Streptomyces niveiscabiei. Next base: position 8,571 of record NZ_LIRL01000435.1, on the reverse strand, counting down.
CTCTCCGGACGACGGCGGCGCGGACGTCTTCGTGCACTACTCCGCGATCCAGGGGACCGGATTCCGGAACCTGGACGAGAACCAGCGGGTCGAGTTCGAGGTGACGCAGGGGCAGCGGGGGCCGCAGGCCGGGGAAGTCCGCGCGGTCTAGTACCGCGTTTCCTTCTGTTTCCTCCTGTTTCCTCCCGGGCCGGCGCCGACCGATGAGTTTTCATCGTCCGGTGAGTCTTCATCGGTGTCACCGCCGGCCCAGGAGGAACCCATGCCACAGCTACTGCGCGTCCAGAACTTCAACGTCTCCAGCGACGGGGTCGGGGCGGGTGAGAACCAGTCCCTGGAGCATCCCTTCGGTGACGCGGTCGACCCCGGGCGCCTCTTCGCGTGGGCCGGAGCGACGGCGAGCTGGCCGAACCGTACGGACCCCGGCGGGACGCGCGGCCTCGACGACTACCTCACCCGGGACTTCAGGAACAACATCGGCGCCGAGATCATGGGCCGCAACAAGTTCGGTCCCCAGCGCGGGCCGTGGACCGACCACGAGTGGCAGGGCTGGTGGGGCGACGAACCCCCCTTCCGCACACCGGTCTTCGTCATGACCCACCACCCGCGCCCCTCCATCACCCTCTCCGACACGACCTTCCACTTCGTCTCGGGCGACCCCGCGTCGATCCTCGCCCAGGCCCGCGAGGCCGCCGACGGCAAGGACGTCCGCCTCGGGGGCGGCGTCTCGACGGTCCGCCAGTTCCTCGAAGCGGACCTGGTCGACACGCTCCATGTCGCCGTGTCCCCCGTGAAGTTGGGCTCGGGCCTGCGCCTGTGGGACTCGCCGGACGAACTCCTCGACCGGTTCCACCTGGAGGTCGTGCCGAGTCCGAGCGGGGTCGCGCATCACCTGTTCTGGCGGAAGTAGGCCCCATCAGCGCCGGTCGGGGTCTGGCTTGCGGTGCCTGCCTCGGCCGGGGGCCAGAGGTTGACGTACCGGTCCGGGAGCGGGGGCCTCAGTCTCCGGGTACAGGATCCGCTTCGCCTCCGCGAGATCGGCGGCGTAGGCGGACGGCTCCCAGGCATGGCCGTTCCAACGCTCAATGACACGAGGCTCGTTCGGGTTCACGTGCGCCGCCTTGGGACCGTCGCCACGCACGATCGGCACAGCCCGCAGGCGCCCGACCTTCGCGTCCCGGCGTTCCGCCCATTCCGAGAGGGGTTCCTGGTCCATGTGGTGACCCTAGCGTCGGGGATGGCGTCGAGGCGGTGCTCTCAACGGAGTTGGGGTGATCCCGCGGACCCAGATACGGCCGTCGGCGGTGGCCTTCTCCAGGGCCCACTCGGCGATCCGCGCGCCGAGTCGGCGACCCTGGTGGCCGGCGGTCACGGAGGAGGTGAGGACGTAGCACGGCTCCCGGCGTTCGGCCTCGGTGAAGACGGTGCGCCGGGCCTGTCGAGGAGGATCGTGCAGCCGACTGGGATGGCGCTCAACTCCAGTACACAGAATGGATATTCGGCCATACTCGCTCGGGAGGCGACCTCGTCCGGGGTCTGCGGCCACTCCGCGAATCCCCCTGCTCCCTGATCCACGCGAACCGACGAGCCACGAACTCGGCCACCGCTCTCACCCTGGGGTACCGGTCAGACATCTCGCTCGCGACCCTCCGGATCACCGGACGGTCGCGAATCTCCCTCGGACGGACCCGCAGCGCGGACATCGACTCACCGGCCGTCTGATTCCGGCGTCCCCCAAGGCCCGGTGGACACCGCCCGCGTGAGAGGTACTCGGCGGCCGGGGTGATGGTGAACAGGTGTCCCACCGGAGCCCGCGCCAACAGGTTCCTGGCGGCTCGGGTTGCTGTGCAAGCTGTTGTGCACAACATCTGCGTGTATGCCGCCGAGTGTGCGGGAGTCGTCCTTCGCAGACGATGCGGCACCCCAACCTCGCTCCCCCAACGAAACTTCGGTCTCCACCCCAGGACTTCGCCTCACCACCATGCCCGGCAAGTCCCTCAGAGGCATCGAAACCGTGGCTCCGCCTGAGTACGGATACTCAAGCCTTACGGAGCTCACGCGGATGAGACTGCCGTCTTGCAGCCAGTTATCGTCCAATCAGTGATGTATCCCGATACACAGGAAGGGACCGAGCGTGGCTTGGGACGAGTGGGAGCAGCTCAAAGCCGCGGCGGCGGAGAGACAATCCCCCCGTATGCAGTTGAACTCCTACCCCGCAGATCAGGGTTCTGTCGGCCCGAGCGGTGGCGTGGCCGGCACGATGAGGTCGGACAAGGCCACCTGGTCCAAGGTCGGCGGAGATGTTGGGGACTTGCGCGACAACGCGGAGAAATCCCTCACCGCCCTGTCCGATGCGCAAGTAGGGCTGAGTGGTCAGCTGGGATGCCTGACGGCAGCAGCCCAGCAAGGTGTGTACGAATCCTGGGAACGCAGGGTAGAGGACATCAAGACTTTGTGTGATGGGCTTGCCCGCGTGCTGGAAAAGACAGGCAACGACCAATTGCGAACGGACCAAGCGATTCAGGCGGAGATCGAAAAATTGAACTCGCCAAAGGCAACCGACACCGCCGGCTCCGGCAAGGAGCGGTGACGTAGAGAAATGGACCTGAAAACCCTTAAAGCTCTCAAGCCGACAGAGTACGCCGAGGCCGCAGACGGTTACCGAACCATGAGCAGCATGGCCGACGCGGCCAGAGAGAGCATTGACAAGCAGATCATTCTGGCGATGCGGAAAGCCAACGAGGGTGAGGCCGCGAATGCGGCACTGAAACAGCTGCAGAAACTTTCCGATAATTTCCATTACACCCAGGTCGAGTGCGGTCTCGCTCACGGAGCACTCAGTGGCTTCTCAGCCGAAATAGCTGCACCATGGCGCCGCTTGAATGAAACTCTGGAAGACGCCGCCTCCTTGACCTATTCCGTCGGCGCGGACGGCAGCGTCACATATCCAGCAGGGGGAAAGAACGCACTGACCGGAGACCCGATTCCCGGCGGGACGATCACCGGAAACAGTGGATTGTATTCCAGGGGACTGGGTGCGGACACATCGGGCTTCCTCAATCCGAATCCGCACTATGCCAAGGCGCAGGACATCGCGGATCGAGTTGCTCACGCTTTGAGAGAAGCTACAGAGATTGACGATCGATACAGCAAGGCCCTGGAAAAGCTCAAGGCGGATCCCGGACTAACGGTCGACAACAAGACATGGGGAGATGCCGAGTCCGACGCATCGGCGGTCCGGTCAGCTGCTGCCGAATATTTGAAGGAATCCATCCCCACCGACAAGAGTCCGGCTGACCGCAAAGCTTGGTGGGACAGCCTGCAGCCGGAACAGAGGGAGGAGTACCTCGCAGTCTACCCCGACGTGATAGGAAACCTGGACGGAATTCCGGCTTCCGTACGGGACGAGGCGAATCGGGAGAATATTCAACTTCTCATAGGAAAGCTGTCGGAGCAGCATGACGACAAGTCGCGGACCATGCTGGACGGACTCAAGTCGATCGACTACCAGTTGCGAAATCAGGATCCAGATTTCCCTCCCATGTATCTACTGGGAATCGGAGACGAGGGTGGCGGTCGAGCCATCGTCAGTTACGGAAATCCGGACACCTCGAAGAATGTTTCAGCCTACGTTCCTGGGCTGGGCACCTCTGTTGATGCGGACTTTGCCAGGAACGACCTCAAGAGAGCACGTGACACCGCAAAAGATGCACAGTTCTACGACCCTTCCACTGCTTCGATCGTCTGGCTGGGGTACGACGCACCACAAATGCCAGCCTCGGATTTCATCAAAAATGCGGACGTGATGTCGACTGATGACGCGAAGGCAGGTGCCACGGCTTACAATAAATTCATGTCAGGCATCTCGGCCACCAATGAAACCGGCGATCCACACATTACGGCTATCGGCCATTCTTACGGGTCACTGACTGTCGGCCAAGCCGCTCAGCAGCATGGTGGAATACCAGGAGCCGACGACATCATCCTGGTCGGCAGTCCCGGAACTGGAGCACACCACGCCACCGATCTCAATGTGGGCAAGGGGCATGTCTTCGTAGGTGCGGCAGAAAATGACCCCGTGACCAAACTTCCCAATCACAACGAAGCGGGCGGGATCCTTACGGGTGCTGTAGGCGGTGGGTCAGCGGGACTCGTTCTCGGTGGCGGCATGGCCGGGCCTGTCGGTGCTGTCGTCGGAGGAGTCTCAGGTGCGGTCGTAGGCGGGATCGCCGGGTACGAGGCGCAGGATGCACAGACGGACCCGGATGAGATCTGGTTCGGAACCGATCCAGCCAGCAAAGATTTTGGCGCTCAGCGTTTTCGGGTGGATGATGGACCGAGACCTTTCGTCGATGGCCAGGGACCGACACCCGCGCATTCGAATTATTTTAATCCAGAGAAAGACAAGGAGTCCGCCAACAATATCGCTTTGATTGTTGCCGGGCATTCTAGTGAAATACAGTTGGAGCGGCCTCGATGAGAAAAGCGTGGAGCGGGGTTCTGATTGCTGCGGCAAGTGCAATTCTGCTCGCCGGCTGCAGTAGTTCATCTGATGCCACAGGGGAAGGAACCGACGGGAGCCGGAAGGAAGTCATGGACATCACCATGCAGCAAGCTGCAGACCGGGCCGACGAGATGCTGAACGTCACACTGGGAGCGATTAAACCGGCGGTTCAATGGACTCATAGCGGCACATCTCTGGGAAGCTGTGACGTTTCTCGCTCGCGCACGGTGATGACTGTGATTTCCGAGGAGCGTCGAGGGAACTTCCTCGGGGTCGTGCAGCGGTTCTGGGAGAAGAGCGGGTATCAGATCAAGTCCGTCAACAAGAGCAAGACGTTTCCCGCTATTTTCGCTCAGTCTCCTGACGGCTTCGGTATCTCTCTTCTCGTCGGTGGCGCCGGCCAGGTTGCCTTTGAAGTTGATTCCCCCTGCGTCAAGCCGTCCAAGGTCGCCGATCCCAAGACCCCGGCCAACGGTCCCGACTACGACTATCCGGTTCCCCGCCCCAACGTCCGCTCTGATTTCTGGTCGTCGACGACTCCGATCGCCTCTGCTTCGCCGACTGGCTGACCGGCGGCTGGGGCTACGGGAGGTTCCGCGACCCCAGTCTGCTCGTCTCAGAGGGTGTCGGATTTGAGTGCGGAGAGGAGAGCGGTGAGGACAGGGCGGGGTTAGAGGATGGCGGGGCCATTAGGGGACTTGCTGTCACAGATGGCTATCAAGCCGTCGTACGGGGCGAGTTCGACGCAGTTGCCGTCGCCTCCCGATGCCGAAGCCTTCTGCCATGCGGCATCGATCGTGGATGCGTCAGCGATGCTGTACTGCGACATTCCTAGCCATCCTTGCGGTAATCATCGAGGTGACGCTCGATCGGCTTCAGCGACTCCGCTCCTCGGAGCGAGTCTGCCATCATCAGGTGCCTGAACAGCCTGCTGTATTCCTGCACTTGCTCGGTCTTCTCCAGGAACCTGGTGCTGAAGAGGCCCTCCAGATAGACGACGTCGGGCTCCCAGCGCTGGGGGAACGAGAGGATGACGAACGGTCCGAACAAGGCACCGTGCGACGGCGACTCCTCCGGCAGCACGTGGATGTTGATCGTGCCGGGGTAGCCCTTCGCCAGACTCAGCAGTTGTTCGAGTTGGCCGGCCATGACCTCGGGGCCGCCGATGACATGCCGGAACACCGACTCTGAGATGACGCCCCAGAAGACCAGGGGACGGGGGTGGTCGAACACCTCACGCCGCTTGTCCCGGATCTCAAGTCGCTCCAGGCGCTGGTCCTCGGGCATGTTCGGGAACTGCTGGTCGAGGATGGCCGCTCCGTACTCACGTGTCTGCAATAGCCCGGGGATCAGCGACGGGGGCGTTGGACTGGCTTCGGGCGGCGCTCGGGGAGAAGGGGTGAGGGAAGATTCCACTACCCCGAGCGAGGCGCGACCCGACCAGGAGCACGGCATGATTGGCGAAAACCCGAGAAGAGCCCGCGTGAGTGCCATTGCGGCGCTCGGCAAGGGCAATGTGATCGGCGGTCCGGACGGTGGGATGCCGTGGCGTATCCCCGAGGACTCTCGGCGATTTCGCCGGATCACCATGGGGCATCCGGTCATCATGGGGCGGGTCACTTTCGCCGAGTTCGATACACCTCTCGACGGGCGGCTGAATATCGTCGTGACAAGGGACCGTTCGTTCGTCGCGCCAGAAGGTTGCCTCGTCGCCCACTCCCTCGGTAACGCGCTCGCGTATGCTCACGAGCGAGAGCACGAGGAAATCTTCATCGGAGGTGGGGAATTCATCTACCGAGAGGCTCTTGACTACTGCGACAGGCTTTATCTCACCTTGATTCATGCGAACTTCGACGGGCGAGCCAGGTTTCCGGACTACTCGAAGTTCGGCACCGAGCTCGAAAGAAGTTCGCATGACAACGGCACCTACCAGTACGACTTCCTCACTTTCGAAAAGTAAGGGGAGGCCCGCTGGCCTTGGCTCGCAGGGGAGTTAAAGCGTGCCGGTTTCGAGGGCGGCGAGGAGGGCGAGGCGGGAGCAGAGGATGGCGGGGCCGTTGGGGGCTTTGCTGTCGCGGATGGCGATGCGGCCTTGATAAGGGGCGAGTTCGACGCAGTCGCTGCTATGCCCGGAAGCTGAAGCCTTCTGCCACGAAACGGTGAGCGCGGAAGCGTCCTGGACAGCGTGTGCGGGCATGTCTACTCCTTGTCGAATGCGCCTGTCCTGATACCTGCGAGCAGGCTGGCAACCTGGCTTCGGGAGTACAGGATGGCAGGGCCGTTGGGGGACTTGCTGTCGCGGATGGTGATGTGGTCCTTGTACTCGGCGATTTCGACGCAGTTTTCGTGTCCTCCTGATTTCGAGGACTTGTGCCATTGTGCGTCGATCGTTGAAGCGTCCGGGATGGAATGGCGTGAAATTGCTATGCGTCCTTGCGGTAGTTTGCGAGGTGGCACTCGATCAGCTTGCGTGACTCCGGCGCCCGGAGTGAGTCCTTCATCATCAGGCGCCTGAACAGCTTGCTGTACGCCTGGACCTGGCCGGGGTCCTCCAGGAATCTACTGCCGGTGAAGCCTTCCAGGTAGACGATGTCGGACTCCCAGCGTTGCGGGAACGAGAGGATGACGAAGGGGCCGAAGAGGGTTCCGTGCGATTCTGATCGCTCCGGAAGTACGTGGACGCTGATCGATTGTGCGTAGTCCCTGGACATGTCCAGCAGGTATTCGAGTTGGCCGGCCATGACGCGGGGGCCGCCCATGGCGTGACGGAATACCGACTCCGAGATGACACTCCAGAGGTCCAGGGGGCTTGCCCGGTCGAATACTTGTCGCCGTTTGTCACGGATGTCGAGCCGCTCCTGGCGTTGCGCCTCCGTCAAGTCCGGCGTGTGCTGATCGAAGACGGCTCGCGTGTAGTCGTGGGTCTGCAACAAGCCGGGGATCAGCGAGGTTTCCATGTTGTACTCCTCCGCGGCGTCCGATTCATAGCCGATGTAGTCGGCGTGCGAAGCGCTCACGAAAGAGCGGACGTCGGTATCCCAACCTCGTACGTTTCCCCGTCGGCGCAGGTCGGCGATGTAGCCACGCAGGCTCTGGTCCTCGACCCGGTACCGGTCCAGCAGCAGACCCAGGTCGGCCTCGCTGATGCCCAGGCGGCCCGACTCGATGCGGCTCAACTTGGACTCGGACCAGCCCAGTTCACCGGCGACGGTGTCCTGGCTGCCGTGGGCGCCCTCCTCACGCAGGCCGCGGAGGATGGAGCCCATCCGGACCTGGCGTGCGGTCGGCTGTGAAATCCGGCGCGTCGCCACGCATTCCCCCCTCTGACGCGATCAGCCTTAGCAGAGTGCCCGATTTTCTACGCACTGTGCAACCCAATCGCCACCCGAACGAAGGGAATTGATTGCAGGGTTGCAAACGGTCAAATCCAAAGTGCAACTCGCGCTTGGGAAAGCCTGCCACCGGAATTAGCGTTCGCCTCATCGAACTCTCCGAGGGGGATGCAGCCCATGCCCGAGAATTTCGCCAGCTTCCACTACCCCACGACCAAGCTCGCCGCCGCCCGCGCCCGCACCGACTGCCGTAAGTTCCTCCTCACCTGCGGCATCCCCGTGGACGACGACTTCGCCGATGAACTCACGCTCGTCGTAGACGAGTTGGTGACCAACGCCGTCACCCACGGACGCGTACCCGGCACGACGGGACGTCAGGTTCGGCTCACCGTCTCCCGGGACGGCGACCTCTTCCGCGTCGAGGTCCGGGACACCCAGAGCGACAGGATGCCGGAACTCCAGAAGGCCGGGGACGACGAAGACAGGGGGCGGGGGCTCGCCCTCGTGGATTCGCTGGCCAGTACCTGGGGTGTCGTCAGCGAGGTCATCGGCAAGACCGTGTGGGCCGAAAAGGTCCTCCCCTCGCAGAGGGCCACCCCCCTCCCCTAGAACCCTGCCGCGCGCCCCCGTAAACGCGCCGCAGGACAGAGGCCCCCCACCCCCAAGCACACCGGCGCCGTACCTCCATGAGACTCCTCGCCGCACTGCTGTCATACCCGTCTCTTATACACACCT
>NZ_LIRL01000434.1 GCF_001419795.1 Streptomyces niveiscabiei | reverse complement strand
CCACCCCCGCGGCCTCACCCCCCATCACAGCGGGCAGCCGCACCGCAGGCGCTCCCGCCGGAAGCCGCCCCGAACGCCGTTTGTGGTCAACGGGGTTGACCCCCGCCGCCCGCACGGCGACGAGCAGCTCGCCCTCCCCCGGCACCGGCCGCGCCGCCTCCGTGAACCGCTCGACCTCCGGCCCCCCGAAACGCTCGTACCCGTAGACCAACGGCATGCCCCACCCCCACGTCGCGCCATTAATTGCCATACAGATTGCATTTTACTTAAGCGGACGGCTACGCTCACGGACACCGGCGGAGCCCTGCCTCCTCCGGTGTGGGAACGAGACGCACAAGGAGCGCAACGTATGGGCAGCACGGTCGCGATCGTCGGCGGCGGATACGGCGGGGCGGCGCTCGCGCGCGACCTCGACCCGGACTTCGACGTCGTCCTGATCGACCCGAAGGACGCCTTCGTCCACGCGGTGGCGGCGCTGCGCGGCCTGGTCGACGCGGACTGGGCGGAGCGGATCTACTTCGGCTACGACGGCCTGTTCACCCGGGGCCGGCACGTGCGCGACCGCGCCGTGGAGGTGGACGCGTCCGGGGTCACCACGGCCGACGGCACGCGGATCGACGCGGACTACGTCGTGCTGGCGACCGGCTCCTCGTACCCGTACCCGGCGAAGCCGGACACCGAGGACAGCGCCGACTCGGTGCTGCGGCACGCGGGCACGCGGGCCGAACTCGCCGCCGCCTCCCGGGTGTTGCTGCTCGGCGCGGGTCCCGTGGGGCTCGAACTGGCCGGGGAGATCACCGAGCGGTGGCCCAGCACCGAGGTCGTGGTGGTGGACCCCGCCGAGGACGTGCTCGGCGGGCGCTACCTGCCCGAGCTGCGCGGCGCGCTGCGGGAGCAACTCGCCGAGCGGGGCGTCCGGTTGGAGCTGGGCAGCGCGCTGACGGCCATGCCTCCGGTGGCGCCGGGGGTGCGCGAGGCGTTCTCGGTGACGACCGAGGCGGGCACGCGGATCGACGCGGACCTGTGGTTCAGGTGTTACGGCATGGCGCCGCTGAGCGGCATGCTGCACGGCGCCCTCGCCGCCGCCCGGCGCGCCGACGGGCACGTGGAGGTGGACGAGCACCTGCGGGTCGCGGGCGCGACGAACGTCTTCGCCGTCGGCGACGTCACCGCCGTACCGGAGCCGAAGCGCTCCAAGGCCGCCTCCGAGCACGCCGTCGTGGTGGCGGCGAACATCCGGGCGCTCGCCGCGGGCACGGCGCCGGAGCGGACGTACCGGCCGGGGGCGGACGCGGTGCTGGTGCCGCTGGGTTCGACGGGTGGCGCCTCGCAGGTGCCGGGTCCCGAGGGCCCGGTCGTCCTGGGGGCCGCCGAGACGTCCGGTTACAAGGGGGCCGACCTGCTGCTCGGGCGGTTCGCCGAGCTGTTCGGCGCCGTCTGACCTCATCCACACGACCGTTCAGCGCCTCCTTCCCGTACCAGCCGTCCGAACGAGAGGTGTCGACCGATGACGCACGCAGCACACTCCCTGACCGGCAAGGTGGCCGTGGTCACCGGCGGCGCGGGAGGGATCGGCGTCGCGACGGTGGAGGCGCTGGCGGCCCTGGGGGCGCACGTCGTCCTCGCGGACGTCGCCGACGCCCCGGCGAAGACCGCCGCCGACAAGCTGGCCGCGCAGGGGCTCTCGGTGGTCGGCCACGAGGTCGACATCGCCGACGAGGCGAGCGTGGAGCGCCTGGTGGACTTCACCGTCGACACGTTCGGCGGCATCGACGTCCTGGACAACAACGCGGCGCTGACCTCCGCGATCCGCCAGGACCGGGACGTCGTGTCCATGTCGGCACAGCTGTGGGACCAGGTCCTCGCGGTCAACCTGCGCGGTCCGATGCTGCTGTGCAAGCACACCGTGCCGGTGATGATCGAGCGCGGCGGCGGCTCGATCATCAACATCACCAGCGGCCAGGGCCTGTCCGGGGACCGGGTGATGGTCGCGTACGGCGCGTCCAAGGGCGGGCTGATCGCGCTGACCCGTTCCGTGGCCGCCGCGTACGGCGCGGACGGGGTCCGCTGCAACGCCGTCGCGCCCGGCCTGGTCCGCACCCCGGCGCTGGAGGCGGACATGCCGGAGCCGGTGCAGCGGATGTTCCAGAGCGCGAACCTGATCCCCCGGCTCGGCACGCCGGACGACGTTGCCGCGCTGGTCGCGTTCCTCGCGTCGCCGGCCGCCTCGTTCATCACCGGGCAGGTGCTCAGCGTCGACGGCGGGTTCCTCTCCCACCTGCCGACGCTGTCGCCGCTGCCGCCGCGTTGACCGTGTTAACGCGGCCAGGGCGCGAGCCCCGCCTCGATCGCCTGCGCGGTCGGGGCTCCGGCCCAGGCGTAGTAGCCGTCGGGCCGCACCAGGAGCGCTTCGTCTCCGCCGTCGGCGCGGTGGGTGACGGTCAGTCCGTCCCGGCCGAACTCCCCGCCCGGCGGCAGGACCAGCACGAAACGCCCCTCGCGCAGCACCTCGTACAGCCGCCCCTCGGCCAGTTCCAGGTCCGGCGCGCGCTTCCCGGCCAGGGGGTGCGCGCCGCGCGGCGCCGGGTAGGCGAAGCCGGTTCCGGTGATCTCCCCGACCGCCTGCCGGGCCACCGGCCCGACGTGGGTGACGACCAGTCTGCGGACGGCGCGCAGCGCGATCTCCAGCGGGTTGTGGGCCATGGCGAGGCGCAGGTTGAGGCCGCTGCTGCGCAGGACCGCGCGGCCGATGGGGTGGCGTTCGGCGTGGTAGGTGTCGAGGAGGGTGTCGGGGGCGCGGCCCTGGAGGACGGCGGCGAGTTTCCAGCCGAGGTTGACGGCGTCCTGGAGGCCGGTGTTCATGCCCTGGCCGCCGGCCGGGGAGTGCTGGTGGGCGGCGTCGCCGGCGAGCAGGACGCGGCCGACGCGGTAGGCGGGCACCTGGCGTTCGTCGCTGTGGAAGCGGGAGAGCCAGCGCGGGTCGTGCATCCCGAAGTCGGAGCCGAAGGCCCGCTCGGTCAGGGCGCGCAGCTCCTCGAACTCGACCGGCGCGTCGTCGGGTTCGCCCCGGTGGGCCCGGTCCCAGCCGCCGACCCGCCAGTAGCCGTCGCCGAAGGGCGCGATGAACCCGAAAGCACCGCCCGCACCGTGCACCCGCACCACGAGGGGCGGTTCCTCGGTGAACTTCACGTCGGCGAGGATCACCGACCGGATCACCACCTTGCCGGGGAAGGGCAGCCCGAGCGCTTCGCGTACGGCGCTGCGCGTCCCGTCGGCGCCGACCAGCCACTCGGTGCGTACGGTCGTGTCGCCCGCGTCGGTGCGCAGCGCGACGGTGACGCCGTCGGCGTCCTGGGCGAGGCCGGTGACCTCGGCGGCGTAGCGGATCTCCGCGCCGTGCTTCAGGGCCCGGCGCAGCAGCAGGCGCTCCACCTCGTACTGCGGGGTGACCAGCAGGAAGGGGTAGCGGGAGGGCAGTGCGCCGAGATCGAACGGGATCGCGCCGAACAGGCGCAGTTCGCGGACGATCTGGCCGGTGGCCACGAGTTCGTCGGCGAGGCCGCGGGCGTCGAGGAGTTCGAGGGTGCGGGCGTGGACGCCGAAGGCGCGCGACAGGTTGCTGAGGCCGGCCGGGCGCTTCTCGACGACGGTCACCCGGACACCGGCCGCCGCGAGGTCACCGGCGAGGAGCAGTCCGGTGGGGCCGGCGCCCGCGATGACGGCGGAGGGAATCTGCTCGGGTTTTCCGGGGGATTCATGCAGGCGGGTCATCCGCAACTCGCTTCCATCGGTCGGAGCCGGAAAACACGGAGGCGCATTTCCCGGTAGATCTCCGGACCGAGTTCCCCGCCGCCGAATGCGACGGGGAACTCGATAATGCCGGAAAAGGGAATTCAGGCGTGCCCGAGGCGGAAACCCACACCGCGTACGGTGACGACCCAGCCGTTGCCGCCGAGTTTTCTGCGCAGGCTGCTGACGTGGGTGTCGACGGTCCGCCGGGACCACGAGTCACCCCACACCTGCTGGAGGAGGCGCTTGCGCGAGATGACGGTGCCGGGGTGGGAGGCGAGCAGGCACAGGAGGTCGAACTCCTTGCGCGTCAGGTCCACGCCGTGGCCGTCCAGGCAGACCTCGCGGGAGCCCACGTCGATGTGGAGCGGGCCGTGGTCGATCGCCCGGCTCGGGCTCCTGCGGGAGCGCACGCGCCGCATGACCGCGTCGATACGGGCCATCAACTCCCGGAAGCCGTACGGCTTGACCAGGTAGTCGTCGGCGCCGGCCTGGAGGCCGAGGACCCGGTCCAGCTCCGAGCCGCGCGCGGTGACGACGATCAGCGGGACGCAGCTGACCGCGCGGATCGCCTTGCACACCTCCAGGCCGTCCAGGTCCGGCAGCTCCAGTTCCAGCAGGACGAGGTCCACGTTCTCGTAGGCCGCCAACGCCTGGGCGCCCCGGTCCACGGCGGCCACCTCGTGGCCGTGCCGGCGCAGGCCCTCCTCCAGGGCACAGGCTTCTCCCGCGTCTCCTTCGACGATCAGGATGCGCCACCCGCCCGCTCCGGGACGGGTGGATACGAGCGGTTCCCGCAGGAACTCTGACGATATCTGCGTCATACTCTCCCCCGGTAAGTCCAGTTCGTCACACGAAGTGAAACTCGTGTACCATACTATTAAACCGGGGCGGGTAATTCAAAGTCGTTCCAGTGGATTCTCTGTTTCAATCACATTAAGCGCTCACTGAATTCGATCGAGCGTTTCCCCGGCGCGCGCCCGGTCGCCGGCGTCGAGCAGGCGCAGCAGCAGGGCGGTCAGCGTCGCGCGCTCGGCCGGGGTGAAGCCGGCGAGGAAGGAGTCCTGGGACTCCTCGGCGACCTGCCACAGGGTGCGCTGGACGCGGGTCCCCTCCTCGGTGAGCCCGACCAGCTGACGGCGCCGGTCGGCGGGGTCGCGGGTGCGGTGCACCAGGCCGCGCTCCTCGATCAGGTCGAGGTATCCGCCCAGGTGGCTGCGTTGGAAGCCGAGGCGGTCGGCCAGCACGTGCTGGGGCAGGGGGCCGAAGTCCGCGAGCGCGGTGAGCGTCGCGAAGTGCGGGAGCCGCAGCCCGTGCCGGCCCACCGCTTCCACCAGCGCGTCGTGGCCGATCCGGGCCACGTGTCCGGCGAGGTACGAGGGCAGCGCCAGCAGGCTCGGCGGGCGGGGGGCGGAGTCAGGGGTCTCGCTCATACGTCCCACGATACGGGAATGTGGTGACTGGACGTAAGGATGACGTCATGGAATCATTACGTCTCGACACTAGTTCGGCGCCGGCTCCGTGCTCCCGAACGGCGGATCACCGCGCCCGTCCCCCGAGGACCTCTCCATGACCGACACGCCAGCGCGCACCGGCGCGCCCTTCGCCGCTCTCCTCCTCGCCGTCCTGTCCTTCTCCCTGATGCAGACGATGGTCGTGCCCGCGCTGCCCGACCTCCAGCGGGAGTTCGACGCCTCGACGACCGCCGTCTCCTGGGTGCTCAGCTCCTTCCTGCTCACCGCCTCCGTCGCGACCGCGCTGCTCGGGCGGGTCGGCGACATGTTCGGCAAGCGGCGGGTGCTGATCGCGAGCCTCACCGTGTTCGCCGCCGGCACGCTGCTGGCCGCGCTGTCCGACTCGCTCCCCCTGCTCATCGCCGCCCGCGCGGTCCAGGGCGTCGGGTCGGCCGCCTTCCCGCTCGCGTTCGGCATCGTCCGCGACCAGTTCCCGCGGGAACGGGTGCCCGTCGCGATCGGCCTGATCTCCTCCACGTTCGGCATCGGCTTCGGCGTCGGGCTCGTCATCCCCGGGCCGATCGTCGACGCCCTCGACTGGCACTGGATCTTCTGGCTCGGGCTGATCGTGATCCTCCTCGGGATCGCCGCCGTCACCGTGTTCATCCAGGAGTCCGCGCACACCAGCCCCGGCCGCATCGACTGGGCCGGCGTCGTCCTGCTCAGCGCGGGCGTCGTCGCCCTGCTGCTCGCCATCAGCGAGGGCAAGTCGTGGGGCTGGTCCTCCCCCGGCATCATCGGCCTCTTCCTCTCCGCCGCCGTCCTGCTCGTCGTCTTCGGGTACGTCGAGGGCAAGGTCCGCGAACCCCTCATCGACCTCGAACTCCTGCGTCGGCCCGCCGTCCTGACCAGCCACATCACCGCGCTCGTCATCGGGTTCGGCATGTACGGGGCGTTCACGCTCGTGCCGCTGCTCGCGCAGACGCCGTCCGCCGCCGGGTACGGCTTCGGCGCGTCCGTCACCGAGGCCGGGCTGTTCATGGTCCCGATGGCCGTGACCATGCTGATCGCCAGCCCCCTCGCCGGGCGCCTCGGCGCGGCCGTCGGCTGGAAGCTGCCCCTCGTCCTCGCCTGCCTCATCGGCGTCGTCGGCTTCGCGGTCTACGCCGGCGCCCACGACACCGAGTGGACCATGTACGCCGGCTCCGCGATCCTCGGCATCGGCGTCGGCTTCGCGTTCGCCGCGCTCGCGAACCTCGTCGTCAGCGCCGTCGACCGCAGCCAGACCGGGGAGGCGACCGGCATCAACACGATCATGCGGACCATCGGGGGCTCCCTCGGGGCACAGATCGCCGCGTCGATCGTGGTGTCCCGGACCGTGCCGGGGACCCGGCTGCCTGCGGAGTCGGGGTATACGACCGCGTTCGTGATGTCGGCCATCGCGTTGGGAGTCGCCGCGGTGGTGGCGCTGGCGGGGCCCGGGAAGTTCTGGGCGAGGACAGCGGCGCCCGCGCCCGCGCAGGCGGAGGGGGAACGGTCGCGGTCTGCGGCTTAGGCCAGCCGAGAACTCGCGGCTCACGTGGCCGGTCGGGTCGGGGGCGGGCGGCGGAGGCGGCGGGGGCGG
>NZ_LIRL01000433.1:12713-13272 GCF_001419795.1 Streptomyces niveiscabiei | reverse complement strand
CCCCAACTCCCCCTCCCCACACGGCGAAAGGGACCGCACTCCATGTCTCGTCGTACCGTTCTCACCCCCCTCACCGCACTCGCCGCCCTGACCATCGGGGCCGGGATCGCCGTCCTGCCCACCCAGGCGCGGGCCGCGACCGTCGTCGTCAGCAACTCCACCGACCTCGCGAACGCCGTCAAGAACGCCACCGCCGGTACGGTCATCCAGGTGCGCGGCGGCACCTACTACCCCACAGCCACCCTCCAGTCGACCGCCAACGGCACCTCCTCCGCGCCGATCACGCTCACCGCGTACGGCTCGGAGACCGTGAAGATCGACGGGTCCTCGATGGCCGCGGGCTCCTGGATCTTCAAGCTGACCGCGTCCTACTGGAACGTCTCCAACATCACCTTCCAGAACGCCAAGGACAGCGCCGTCGTCTGCCAGTCCTGCACCGGCACCACCTGGAACAACATCAGGACCATCAACGGCGGCGACTCCGGATTCACCCTGACCGGCGCGAACACGGTCAACAACACCGTGAGGAACCTGGACAGTTACGGCAACTACGACGCCG
>NZ_LIRL01000433.1:0-12690 GCF_001419795.1 Streptomyces niveiscabiei | reverse complement strand
AACGGGTACAAGCTCGGCGGCAACGGCCCCTCCGTCGCCCACGCCGTCAACAACTCGGCGGCCTGGGGCAACGCGGGCAACGGCTTCACCGAGAACAGCAACACCGGCGCGATCTCCATCAACCGCACCACCGCGTACGCCAACGGCAAGTGGGGCTACTACTTCGCGACCGGCGCCGCGAAGCTCGGCAAGAACCTCGCCGTCAGGAACGGCGGCGGCTCGGTCAACAAAGGGTCGGGCGTCACGTCGTCCGGCAACAACTGGGACTCCGGGGTGAGTACGCCCGCCTTCCGCTCCACGGACGCCTCCTCGACGTACAACTCCCGCAGCTCCAGCGGGACTCTGCCCGCGACGACGTTCCTGACGACCGGGTCGACGACCATCGGCGCGACCATGGACTGACGTACGCGACAGCCGTCCCCGCGAAAGTTGCGAACGACTTTCGCGGGAACGGCAACCTTTTCCCGTCGCCGCGACGACTCGTTTCCGATCCTGTTCCCGAGGAAAGGAAAAACCCGTGCGGATCGGCACCGGACGCCATCGCAGAACGCGGACGCTCTCGATCGCGGCGGCGATTTCCCTGTCCGCCGGAGCGGGCGGATTCCTGCTCGGCCTCTCCGACCACGGCGCCCGGGCGGATTCCCGTACGGTCACCGTGTCCACCACCGCCGGACTCGAATCCGCCGTCAAAAACGCGGTCGCCGGGACGACCATTCAGGTGCGCGGCGGTACGTACACCCCGGCCGCCACGCTGAAATCCACGGCCAGCGGCACCCATTCCGCACGGATCACCCTCAAGGCGTACGGCACCGAGAAAGCGGTCATCGACGGGGCCGAACTGCCCGCCGGGTCCTGGCTCGCCGGAATCTACGGCAGCCACTGGACCGTCGAGAACCTCACCTTCCGGAACGCACCCGCCCAGGGACTCGTCGTCACCTCGTCCACCGGCGGGATCTTCAGGAATCTCGTCACCGCCGGCAACGGCGACTCCGGGTTCACGCTGCGGGGCGACGGCACCGTGGGCAACCTCGTCCAGAACCTGGACAGCCACGGCAACCACGGGCGGAACGCGGACGGCCTCGCGATCAAGTTCGGCTCCGGCACCGGCAACAAAGTCACCGGGGCGCGCCTCCACGACAACGCGGACGACGGAATCGACCTGTGGCAGTTCTCCTCACCGGTCACCATCGAGCACAGTCAGGCATTCAGGAACAAGAACGGCTTCGCGTTGGGAGGCGGGGGAGCCCACCCCGCCCATTCCGTCATCGGCAATACGGCATGGGGCAACAAACTGAACGACGAAAGCTGAGCGCTAGAGCAGATCGATACAGTCGAACGCAGTCCCCGGACTCAGAAACTTTTCGCCGCTCGAACCGCTGACGATGTTCAGCGTCAGCACATTGTCCGCCCCCAGCGCCGTCGCCGGCACCGTGTACGTGAACGTGTGGTTGTTCCCCCGGTACGACCCCGTCGTCAGCGACCGCGTCGACGGCTGGGACGGCGCCACGGGGACCGCCGAGGTCCACCCGTTCACCGTCACCCGGGGCCGCCCGCCCGCGAACGCGTCCGTCACCCCGATCCTCAACGTCCGCGCCGCCGAAGCCTGTTCGGCTGTCAGCCGGAAGTGGATCCGCACCCCGTCGTTCACGGCCTTCCACATGTACGCCGGGAAGGACGCCGCGTCCCCGCTCCCGATCGTCACGTTCCCCGTCCACTTCGCGGCACGCGCGTCGGAGGGGTGCGCGTACGTCATCAGCGCCGCGTTCTTGAACCCGGACGGCGTGCCGTCCCAGTCCCCAAGCCGCCAGACGGCCTTGGCCGTTGAAGGATCGCCGCCGATCGTCAGGGAGTTGAGCGCGACCGTCGCCCCGGCCGTCACCTTCACGGTCGTCCGGTGTACGGCCAACTCGCCCTTGTAGACGGTGAGTTCATACGTCCCCGGCAGCATCCCCGGGCACGAGAACGCGCCGGTCCCGCTCGCCGCCTTCGCCCAGTACTGCGCGTCCGCGTTGGCGAACCCCACGGTGTACGGGTGCGCCGAGGACATCCCCCTGAGCCCGACCCCCGCGACCTTGCCGCGCCCCTTCCCGCCGACCCAGCCCGTGATCCCGAGCCCGTCGACCCAGGACGTGTCGAGGTTGCCGTGCAGCAGCGACGACGCGGGAGCCGCGCCGCCGGTGAAGGCGAGGACGTACGGGCCCTGGAGACCGAACCGCTCCGGCTCGGTCTGGGCCTGGTTGTAGTGCAGGATCTCGTACAGCCCGGCGCCGAGCTCGTTGGAGTGCCGCAGCAGCGAGCGGTAGAAGGGGCCGCCGGACGCCTTCTCGTGGTTCGAACGGACCATCCACAGCGCCGAGTCGGCGCCCTTGAAGCCGACGTAGTCGTAGTCGACGACCCGCTTGCCGGAGTAGTGCTTGGAGTGGGTCGTCCCGTCGGCCCGCCGCCACACGTCCCCCGCCTCGATCACCTTGTCCGACGCCTCGATCCAGGAGTCCGAGCCCTCGTTCGGGAAGACGCCGGGCCTGAGGCGGACGATGAACCGGGTCGCCGTGAACGACGCGTCGGCCTTGTGCGTCCACAGGTACACGTTGTCCTGGCCGCTGCGCGCCGCGTACCACTGGGTGATCGGACCGTGCACGGCCTTGACGAGGATCGTCGAGCCGGACTGCCGCACGGTGACGGTCGCGGAGCCGAGCCCCGACTCGACGTGCGAGTGCCGGCCGCCGTACCCCTCGTACTCCTTGCCCTTGTACACCAGCGAGGTGATGTCGCCGGTCGTCTTCGAGACCTTGAAGACCACGGACGCACCCGTGTTGACCACGTAGTTCTTCCCGTCGTCGGCGTACCCGAAGGCCGCCGCCGACGCCGAGGAGACGACCCCGGCGACCCCGGCCGCGCCCGCCGCGGCGACGGCGATCGCGGAGCCGCCGAGGACACGGCGGCGGGAGAGGTGTTTTCTGTGCGTGCTCAAGGGTGGTGCTCCGTCGTTCAGGGGGGTGGTGCCGTCCTGAAGTCGTCACCGGTGGGGAAAGGGTTGCCGCCGGTGCGGAACTTTTTCACCGGGGCCGGAGAACATCCCGTGAACCCTGTTACGAGCCGCCCTTGTCCGCGTCCGCCGCCGCGAAGCCCCCGCCCACCGACCGCGCCCTGCCCTCGGCGGTCCCGGCGGCGGCGTACGAGTCGTCGCGCGCGTCCCGCCCGCCCCGGTCGTGGTCGTACTGACCGGCGAACACCCACTCACCGGGACGCACCGTGCGCCCGTCCTTGAGCACCCACGTGTAGACCAGGAACCCGTCCCGCTCGCCGACGGTGAACGTGAAGTCGTCCTCCGGCAGCGACCGCCAGGCCCCCGTGTTCGACACCCCGCCGGTCTGCGCGACCTTCAACTGCACGGTGAGCGCGGTGAGTTCCTTCGACACCTTGAGCGTGATGTTGCTCTGCGCCCAGAAGTCGTTGCTGTGCGGATCGACCGAGCCGTCGGACCACAGCGGCCCGTCGCTCGCCCCGGCCGCCGGCGGCAGAGTGCCGGCCCCCGGCGACGGCGACGCCTCGGCGGTACGGCTCGGTCCCGGGTCCGTGGACCTGGGCGCCTCACCCTTCGAACTCGGCGCCGGAGACGGCGAGTGCGGCGGACGGCTCGTCGCGTCCGGCGACACCACCGGCGTCGGCGAGACCGAGACGGTCTGCTCGGCCGGCGGCTCGCTCTTCACCGCCGACGCCACCGCGTACCCGCCGACCGCGAGCATCCCGGCGACCGCAGCCGTCGCGCCCACGATCCGCGCCCAGCCCAGCACCGGCCGCGTCGAGCGGTGGCCCTTCTGCCGGTCCGGCTCGGCCATCATGCCGCGCTCCACGCGGGCCAGGATGCGCGCGCGGTCGGGCTCGTGCCGCTCGGCCGCCTCGTGCAGCCGGGCACGCAAGTCGTCGTGCACGTCCCGGCGCATCGTCATCGGTCCCTTCCCGCGGACTCGGAGGTGCGCGCCATCACCGCGTGCACCCGCTTCGGAGCCTTCTCGGCGCCGAGCAGTTTCTGCAACTCGGCCATCCCCTTGGAGGTCTGGCTCTTCACCGTACCGACCGAGATCCCGAGGGCGAGCGCGGTGTCCTTCTCCGAGAGGTCGAAGGCGTGCCGCAGCACGACACAGGCGCGCTTGCGGAAGGGGAGTCTACGCAGCGCGGACTGTACGTCCACCACGCCGGCGACATCCGGGTTCTCCGTCTTCTCCTCACGCTGCGACCAGAACAGCGCGATCCTGCGCCGTTCCCGCACCGCGCTGCGGATCTTCGTCCGCGCCAGGTTGGCGACGACGCCGCGCGCGTACGCCACCGGGTGGTCGGCCGCGCGCACCCGGTCCCAGCGGTGCCACAGCGCGAGCAGCGCGTCCGCAGCCAGGTCGTCGGCGGTGTCCGACTCCCCGGTCAACAGGTAGGCCAGCCGCGACAGTTCGGCGTAGTGGCGGTCGAAGAAGGCATGGAACTCCACGGAGGCGGCGTCGTCCACGACAGTGCCCACGGGTTGACCTCTTCTGTGTGGCATGTGAATGACATGGGAAGGCCCCGGGGAGATCACCGGGACGAGATGCGGAAGCGTAGCAGTGATCGACTTGTGCGTTTCGTACGGGTCTTCGAACGCCGTGTGAGGGACCGGTCGTTGCGGAGCCCGAATCCGTAACACGTCGAAAACCTGAAGAGAGTTCAACGAGGGAACAATCCAGCCAGCATCCGCACACTGATCCACCAGGCAACCAGGAGTGTCCGCCATGTCCGAGACGCAAGCGAAGACCGACCGGCCCGGGGCCGCACCCCCCGCGCTGAACGGCGTCGACCGGTTCTTCCGGATCTCCGAACGCGGCTCGACGTTCGCCCGGGAGACACGCGGCGGCCTCGCGACGTTCTTCACGATGGCGTACATCCTTGTCCTGAATCCGATCATCCTCGGGAGCGCCAAGGACAAGTACGGCCACACCCTCGACCCCGTCCAGCTGACCACCGCCACCGCGCTCGTCGCCGCCGTCATGACGATCGTCATGGGCGTCGGCGGCAACCTCCCGCTCGCCCTCGCCGCCGGACTCGGCCTCAACGCGGTCGTCGCCTTCCAGATCGCGCCGCTGATGAGCTGGGACGACGCGATGGGCCTCGTCGTCCTGGAAGGGCTGCTGATCTGCGCGCTCGTCGTCACCGGGCTGCGCGAGGCCGTGATGCACGCGATACCGCAGCCGCTGAAGCAGGCGATCAGCGTCGGGATCGGGCTGTTCATCGCCTTCATCGGGTTCGTGGACGCCGGGTTCGTCACCCGCATCCCCGACGCCGCCAACACCACCGTGCCGGTTCAGCTCGGCTCCACCGGCACCCTCTCCGGCTGGCCGATCCTCGTGTTCTGCCTCGGCGTGCTGCTCACCATCGGGCTGCTCGCGCGCAAGGTCAAGGGCGCCATCCTGATCAGCATCGTCACCATGACCGCCGTCGCGATGGTCATCGACGCGGTCGCCGACATCAAGAGCTGGGGGCTGACCACGCCGAGCTGGCCCGACAAGGTCGTCGACACCCCGGACTTCGGGCTCATCGGCCACTTCAGCCTGTTCGGCGCGTTCTCAGCGCCCGGCGTCGGCGTGATCACCGTCGTCCTGCTGATCTTCACGCTGATCCTGTCGGACTTCTTCGACACGATGGGCACCGTCGTCGGGATCAGCGCGGAAGCGGGGCTGCTGGACGAGGAGGGCAAGGTGCCCAACCTCGGCCGCGTCCTGCTGATCGACGGCGCGGCTGCCGTCGCCGGAGGCGCCGCCTCCTCGTCCTCCGCGACCTCCTACATCGAGTCCGCGGCAGGCGTCGGAGAAGGCTCACGCACCGGGTTCTCCAACCTGATCACCGGCGGTCTCTTCGCCCTCGCCCTCTTCTTCACCCCCCTGCTGACCATCGTCCCCCTCCAGGCCGCCGCGCCCGCCCTCATCGCCGTCGGCTTCCTGATGATGACCCAGGTCAAGCACATCGACTGGGACCGCTACGAGATCGCCATCCCCGCCTTCCTCACCATCGCCGTGATGCCCTTCACGTACTCCATAACGAACGGCATCGGCGCCGGGTTCCTCGCGTACGTGCTGATCAAGACGGTCCTCGGGAAGGCGCGGGACGTGCACTGGCTGCTGTGGGGGACGTCCGCGCTGTTCGCCGTGTACTTCGCGATCGACCCGATCGAGCAGCTCCTCGGCACGAAGTAGAGCTACTCCTTGACGGCCGCCTCCATCATCGCCTTCGCGACGGGGGCGGCCAGCCCGTTCCCGCTGACCTCCGACCGCGCCGCGTCCGACTGCTCGACCATCACCGCGACGGCCACCTCCTTGCCCCCGGCCTTCGCGTACGACGTGAACCAGGCGTACGGCGTCTTGCTGTTGTTCTCGCCGTGCTGCGCCGTCCCCGTCTTGCCCCCCACCGTCGCCCCGCTGATCCGCGCGTTCGTCCCCGTCCCGTCCTGGACGACCGTCTGCATCGCGGACTGCAACTGCTCGGCGGTGCCCGAGCTGACGACCTGCCTGGTCGTCGTCGCCCCGTCCACGTCCTCCAGGACGTCACCGCCGCTGTTGGTCACCTGCGACACCATGTGCGGCGAGACCAGCTTGCCGCCGTTCGCGATCGCCGCCGACACCATCGCCATCTGGAGCGGCGTCGCCGTCACGTCGAACTGGCCGATACCGGTCAGGCCCGTCTGCGCCTCGTCCATGCCCTTCGGGTAGACGCTGGCGTACGCGCGCACGGGCACGTCCTGCGCCTCGTCGTTGAACCCGAACTTCTCCGCCATCGCCCGCACCTTGTCCTGCCCGAGCTGGACGGCCATGTGCGCGAAGACGTTGTT
This sequence comes from Streptomyces niveiscabiei, assembly GCF_001419795.1. GTDB lineage: Bacteria > Actinomycetota > Actinomycetes > Streptomycetales > Streptomycetaceae > Streptomyces > Streptomyces niveiscabiei. The sequence goes on along the minus strand of NZ_LIRL01000433.1, from coordinate 5,840 downwards.
GCAGGAGTACTGGAGCGCGACCCGGATCGAGGCGTTCTCGCACGGCGCGGACGCGTTCTCGTTGGCCAGCACCTGGCGCGTGCCCGGCAGGGTGTACGGGTTCTGGCTGTCCGTGCGCGCGTCCACGCTGTCGTACAGGCCGTCCTCCAGCGCGGCAGCCGCGACGACCAGCTTGAACGTCGACCCCGGCGGCAGCGGCTGGCGCAGCGCGCGGTTGACCAGCGGCTTGTCCTCGTCCGCGTTGAGGCTCTTCCACGCCGAGCCGGCCGTGTTCGCGTCCGTCAGCGTCGAGGGGTCGTACGACGGGGTCGACACGACCGCGAGCACGCGCCCCGTCTTCGGGTCGACCGCGACGGCCGCGCCCTTCTTGTCGCCCAGCGCGTCGTACGCGGCCTTCTGCACGGCCGGGTCGATCGTCGTGATCACGTTCCCCGGGGCGGCGCGCTGGTCCGTGACCGTGTCCATCACGGTCTTCAGGCGCGGGTCCGTGCCGTTCAGCACGTCCGCGTAGATGCCCTCCAGCTGCGTCGGCGCGTACGCCTGCGAGGCGTACCCCGTCACCGCCGCGTACAGCTTGCCGTCCGTGTACGTCCGCTTGTACTTCAGGTCGCCGTTCGTCCGCGCCGACCCCGTCACCGACTTTCCGGCCACGATGATGTTCCCGAGCGGGTCCGAGTACGTCTCGATCGCGTTCCGCCGGTTCAGCTGATCGTCCGCGAGCGCCTGCCCCTCGTAGAACTGCACCCAGGTCGCCCTCAGCAGCAGGGCGAACACGAGCAGCAGCGCGAAGACGGCGGTACGCCTGATGGTCCTGTTCATACGAACAAACAGACGAACGCGGCGGGCGGAGAGTTCCCGTCCGCCCGTTTTCTCACCCGACGTTCATGTACGCGCGGTCAGAGTCTGCGCGTCGCCAGCGTCAACCGGTCGCGCGCGTCGAACAGCGCGTCCTTCACCAGCTGTTCGTGCGCGGGCGTCAGCCGGGCCACCGGCACCGAGCAGCTGATCGCGTCGCGCGCGGGCGTGCGGTACGGGATCGCCACACCGAAGCAGCGCAGGCCCAGCGTGTTCTCCTCGCGGTCGACGGAGAAGCCCTGTTCGCGGATGACGTGCAGTTCCTCGATGAGCTTCTCGCGGTCCGTGATGGTGTGCTCGGTGAGCGCCGGGAGGGTCTCCGGGAGCATCTTGCGGACCTGTTCGTCCGAGTACGTCGACAGGAGGGCCTTGCCGAGGGACGTCGAGTGCGCGGGCAGCCGACGCCCCACGCGCGTGAAGGGGCGCAGGTAGTGCTGGGACTGCCGGGTCGCCAGATAGACGACGTTCGTGCCGTCGAGGCGCGCCAGGTGGATCGTCTCGGTCGTGTCGTCCGACAACCGGTCCAGGGTCGGGCGGGCCGCCGCGACGACCTCGTCGCCGTCGATGTACGACGTACCGACCAGCAGCGCGCGCACGCCGATGCCGTACCGCGTACCCGTCGCGTCCGTCTCCACCCAGCCCAGTTCCACGAGCGTGCGCAGCAGCATGTAGAGGCTGGACTTGGGGTACCCGACGGCCTCCTGGACCGCCGCGAGGGAGTGCATCCCGGGACGGCCCGCGAAGTACTCCAGCAGCTCGACCGTCCGCACCGCGGACTTGACCTGGGCCCCGCCCCCCGCCTCGCCTGCCGACATCGACTGTGACCCCTTCGTTCGACGAGAAGCTGAAGTTATAGTCTGCAACAGCATATTCACCAGCACAGACAGTGTTCAGTATATCGAACAGCGCTGGTGGTGACAGGACACCGCGGCACGACTTGTTGGAGGGACCCCCGGTGGCAGCAGCACCAGTCTGGAGTGTCGACCCCCGAACCGGGAAGCAGCGGGAGCAGGTCGCCGACGAGGCGACGGCCCAGGAGGTCGACGCCGCCGTCCGCGCCGCCCACGCCGCGCGCGCCTCCCTCGCCGACCGCACGGTCCGCGCGGCCTTCCTGCGCAGCGCCGCCGACCAGCTCGAAGCGGCCAAGGAAGCCCTCGTCGAGACCGCCGACGCGGAGACCGCGCTCGGCCCGGTCCGCCTCAACGGCGAGCTGGCCCGCACCTGCTATCAGCTGCGCGCCTTCGCGGCCATCGTCGACGAGGGCGCCTTCCTCGACGTCGTCATCAACCACCCCGACGACACGGCCACCCCGCCGATCCCGGACCTGCGCCGCTACAAGGTCCCGCTCGGCGTCGTCGCCGTCTACTCGGCCTCGAACTTCCCCTTCGCCTTCTCGGTCGCCGGCGGCGACACCGCGAGCGCGCTGGCCGCCGGCAACCCGGTCGTCGTCAAGGCCCACCCCGACCACCCGGCCCTCTCCGAGCTGGTCGCCAAGGTCGTCCGCCGCGCCGCCGCCGAACACGGCATCCCGGCCGGCGTCCTCGGCCTCGTCCACGGCTTCGAGGCCGGCATCGAGCTGATCAAGCACCCGCTGGTCTCCGCCGCGGGCTTCACCGGCTCCATCCGAGGAGGCCGCGCCCTCTTCGACGCCGCCGCCGCCCGCCCCACGCCCATCCCCTTCCACGGCGAGCTGGGCTCCCTCAACCCCGTCGTCGTCACCGAGGCCGCCGCCACCGAGCGCGCCGAGGCCATCGGCACGGGCCTCGCCGGCTCCATGACCCTCGGCGTCGGCCAGTTCTGCGTCAAGCCGGGCCTCGTCCTCGTTCCCTCCGGCGAGGCGGGCGACGGCCTGGTCAAGTCCCTCACCGCCGCCGTCAGCGACACCGACGCGGGCGTCCTCCTCGACCACCGCATGCGCGACAACTTCATCGCGGGCGTCGCCGAACGCACCCAGCTCCCCGACGTGGAATCCCCGGTCACCCCCGGCGCAGGCGGCGAGCACACGGTCAGCCCCGGCTTCCTCACGGTCCCGGCCGCCCGCCTCGCCACCGAGGGCGCCCACGACCTCCTCCTCGAAGAGTGCTTCGGCCCCGTCACAGTCGTCGTCCGCTACGAGGACGACACCGAAGTCACCTCCGTCCTCTCCCGCCTCCCCGGCAACCTCACCGCCACCGTCCAGCTCTCGGAGTCCGAGGCGGCCGGCGAGGGCCGAGGCGCCGACCTCCTCGCCGAGGTCACCCCCCTCGCGGGCCGCGTCCTGGTCAACGGCTGGCCCACAGGCGTAGCCGTCGCCGCCGCCCAGCACCACGGAGGCCCGTACCCGGCCACGACCTCCACATCCACCTCCGTGGGCGGCACGGCCATCGAACGCTGGATGCGTCCGGTCGTCTACCAGACGACACCCGCCGCGCTGCTGCCGGTGGAACTGAGGGACGAGAACGAGCTGGGCCTGCCCCGGCGATTCAACGGGGTCCTGGAGCGCTAGACCTCACGGGGCTGTGTCCCCACGCGGCGAAGCCGCACACGGACACAGCCCCACACCCCTGAACGGCGTCAGCGGTCCCCTGAGATGATTCCGCCATGGACCTCTCGCTCCCTCAACTCCCCTTCCCCCTACGGACCTACGGCCCCGACGGCCACTGGTCCTACGACGACGGCGTGCTCAGCGGCTGGGCCGGGGCGCGACAGGACCGCTTCGTCTCACCCACCGAGGAATCCCTCGAACCGGCCTCCGACGCCCCCCGCCTCCTGGGCGCCCCGGAAGGCGACTTCCAACTCATCGCCCGAGTCACCGTAGGCTTCAAGTCCCCCTTCGACGCAGGCGTGTTGTACGTCCACGTAGCGGACCGAGCCTGGGCCAAACTCTGCCTGGAACTCTCCCCGACCACCCCCACGGTCTGCACGGTGGTCACCCGAGGCCACTCGGACGACGCCAACTCCTTCACCGTGGACGGCACTTCAGCCTGGCTCCGCATCAGCCGCACCGGCCGAGCCCTGGCCTTCCACGCCTCAAGGGACGGCGACCACTGGACCTTCGTCCGCCTCTTCACCCTGGGCGACACAGAAGAAACGGGCGCGGCCCTGATCGGCTTCATGGCCCAGTCCCCGATGGGCGAACAGTGCGTGGTCACCTACGACCACATCGAGTACCGCCCGTACTGGCCAAAGGACCTGAGGGACGGCAGCTGACAGGAGAGCCCCCGGGAGGGGGGAAGCCGCAAACGGCGGGAAGGGGACGTACCGGGGGGTGTCCGCCCGCAGCGGTCGGCGCATTCGCAGACTAAGAACTCAAGAAACGCGTCAGCCGACCCGAGGACGGACACCCCCCGGTGCGGCACCGACTCACACGACGGCCTGGGGCGCTACCCAAGCCCCCACCGAAGGCGATGGGGCCGCCGCAGGCATAGGCCCAACCCCGGACGGGGAACGAGCCGGGGAATGAACCCCCCCTGGTTGAACGTTCACGCAAGACGGCGGAGGAAGTCTCCGCACGAGACGACCGGAAAGAGCCGAAGACATGCGCGTCGAGATCTGGAGCGACATCGCCTGCCCGTGGTGCTACGTGGGCAAGGCCCGCTTCGAGAAGGCGCTGGCGGCCTTCCCGCACAAGGAGCAGGTGGAGGTCGTACACAGGTCGTTCGAGTTGGACCCGGGCAGGAGCAAGACCGAGAACGGCCCGGTCATCCCGATGATCGCGAAGAAGTACGGCATCAGCGAGGCCCAGGCGGAGGCGGCGGAGGACAACCTCGGCACGCAGGCGAAGGCCGAGGGCCTGGCGTACAGGACGAGGGGCAGGGACCACGGCAGCACGTTCGACATGCACAGGGTCCTGCACTTCGCGAAGGAACAGGGCAGGCAGGACGAGCTGATCCAGATCTTCTACCGCGCGAACTTCGCGGAGGAGCGCTCCGTCTTCACGGAGGGTGACGAACGCCTGGTGGAGCTGGCGACGGAGGCGGGCCTGGACGCGGACGAGGTCCGCAAGGTGCTGGCGGACCCGGAGGCGTACGCGGACGAGGTACGGGAGGACGAGCGGGAGGCGGCGCAGCTGGGCGCGACGGGCGTGCCGTTCTTCGTGCTGGACCGCAAGTACGGCGTCTCGGGAGCCCAGCCGGCGGAGGTCTTCACGCAGGCGCTGACCCAGGCATGGGGCGAACGCTCCCCGCTGACGCTGCTGGACCAGGGCGACGCACAGGCGTGCGGCCCGGACGGCTGCGAGGTCCCGCAGCGAGAGGAAACCGCGCGGTAAGAGGGCCGACGGCCCTCGCGGAAGCACCGCTTCAAGGTATGACGTAGCAAACAGAGATGGACGAGGGCTCCCGGCGCCCCCACAGTGGACGCATGGAGACGCCGGAGACCTTCGCAGCCCTCGTCCGCACCGAGTTCACCCCCCGCACCACGTACCTCAACACGGCCAGCAGCGGTCTCCTCCCGGCCCGCGCGGTCACCGCGATCCAGGAGGCGGTGACGCTACGGGCGCAGGGCCGACCGCTGGACGGCCTGTGGTCGGACGTGGAGACGTGCAGGGAGGCGTACGGAAGGCTGGCCGGCGTCCCCGCGGAGCGGGTCGCGGCGGGCGCCTCGGTGGCCGCGCACACGGGCCTGATCGCCGCGTCCCTCCCGCCGGGCGCCGAAGTCCTCACGGCGGAGGACGACTTCACGTCCGTACTGAACCCCTTCCACGTCCGCGGCGACCTCAAGGTCCGCACGGTCCCGCTGGACCGGCTGGCGGAATCGGTGCGCCCCGGCACGGAGTTGGTCGCGGTGAGCGCGGCCCAGTCGGCGGACGGCCGCATCGCGGACCTCCCGGCCCTGAGGGAGGCGGCGAAGCACCACGGCGCCCGCACGTACGTCGACTTCTCGCAGGCGGCAGGCTGGCTCCCGTTCGACGCGGACGCGTACGACTACACGGCGAGCGTCACCTTCAAGTGGCTGCTGGGCCCGCACGGTTCGGCGTTCCTGACGGTCCCGGAGGACTTCGGCAC
>NZ_LIRL01000432.1 GCF_001419795.1 Streptomyces niveiscabiei | reverse complement strand
GAAGGGGTGGGGTGCGGTCCCGGGGATGCGCACCCCACCCGGTCTGCGGGGGCCGCCCCTCACCGCCCCCCGAGCCGCTCCTGTGCCGCCCGCCACCGGTCCGTGCCCCCCTGGGGCTCGTACCGGGTCAGCGGCAGGCTCTGGACCAGCAGGCGCCGCATGTCGGTCCGGTCGCCGACCAGCCCGTGCGCCCGCGCCTGCACCAGCACGTTCCCGAGCGCGGCGGCCTCGGTCGGCCCCGCGACGACCGGCAACCCGCAGGCATCGGCGGTGAGTTGGCACAGCAGCGCGTTGCGCGTCCCGCCGCCGACGATGTGGACGACGTCGACGGGGTGATCGGCGAGCCGCTGGGCGTCCTCGACCGCCCGGCGATGAGCGAGCGCGAGGGAGTCGAGGATGCACCGGGTGATCTCACCCCGGGACTCCGGGACCGGCTGGCCCGACGCCCGGCACGCCTCGGCGATCCGCTCCGGCATCCGTCCCGGCGCGAGGAACGCCGCGTCCCCCGCGTCCACCACCGACCGCAGCGCCGGCGCGGCGGCGGCCTCCCGCAGGAGGAGCCCCAGGTCCGGCTCGCCCCACGCCCGTACGCACTCCTGGAGCAGCCAGAGCCCCATGATGTTGCGCAGGTAGCGGACCGTGCCGTCGATCCCCAGCTCGTTGGTGAAGTTCGCGGCCCGGCTCTCCTCCGTGAGGACCGGCGCGTCCAGTTCGAGACCGGCCAGCGACCAGGTCCCCGTGCTGATGTACGCGAACCGCTCGCTCCCCGCGGGTACGGCGGCCACCGCGGAGGCGGTGTCGTGCGAGGCGACGGCCGTCACCGGGACGGGACCGGTGAGCCCCGTCTCCTCCAGGACGGAGGGCAGCAACTCCCCGGCATGGTCGCCGGGTTGCCGCAGCGGCGCGAACAACTCCAGGCCGATGCCGACGCGTTCGGCGACCTCGGCCGCCCAGTCACGCGTCCGGGGGTCGATCAGCTGGGTCGTCGAGGCGTTGGTGAGCTCGGTGCCCTGCTCGCCGGTCAGCCAGTACGTCAGCAGGTCCGGGATCAGCAACAGGCGTTCAGCTCGGTCGAGTTGAGCGGAACCCTGTGACGCCGCGAGCTGGTACAGGGTGTTGAAGGGCGCGTACTGCAACCCGGTCGCCGCGTACAGCTCGGCCGCCGGGACCGACGCCCACACCTTCTCCGCGACCCCCTCCGTGCGGGAGTCCCGGTAGTGCACGGGGTTGCCGAGCAGCACCCCGTCGGCGTCCAGCAGCCCGTAGTCCACGGCCCAGCTGTCGATGCCGACGGAGTCGACCTGGCCGACCGCGCGCAGCCCGTCCAACACGCCGCCGTACAGGGCGAGTACGTCCCACCGCAGCCCCTCAGGAAGCCGCACCGGCCGGTTGGCGAACCGGTGCACCTCCGTCAGCTCCAGCGAGTCGGGGCTCACGCGGCCGGCCATCACGCGTCCACTGGACGCGCCCAGGTCGACGGCCGCGTAAGCCTTCTGACGCCCGCTCACCGCAGGAACGCGGCGGCCACACCCGCGTCGACCGGCACATGCAGCCCCGTGGTGTGCGTCAACTCCCCGCCCGTCAGCGCGAACACGGCGTTGGCGACGTGCTCGGGCAGCACCTCGCGCTTGAGGATGGTCCGCTGCGCGTAGAACTCGCCGAGCTTCTCCTCCTCGATCCCGTAGGTCGCCGCCCGCTGGGCACCCCAGCCCCCGGCGAAGATCCCGGACCCGCGCACGACCCCGTCCGGGTTGACCCCGTTGACCCGGATGCCGTGCTCGCCCAACTCGGCGGCCAGCAGCCGTACTTGGTGGGCCTGGTCGGCCTTGGTCGCGGAGTACGCGATGTTGTTCGGACCGGCGAAGACGGAGTTCTTCGAGGCGATGTAGACGATGTCCCCGCCGATGCCCTGCGCGGTCATCACCCGCGCCGCCTCCCGCGACACCAGGAACGAGCCGCGCGCCATGATGTCGTGCTGGAGGTCCCAGTCCTTCGCCGACGTCTCCAGCAGCGGCTTGGAGATGGAGATCCCGGCGTTGTTCACGACCAGATCCACACCGCCGAACGCGAGCACGGCCGCCTTGAACGCCTCGGTGATCTGCTCCTCGGACGTCACGTCGACCGTGACCGCGACGGCCTTGTCCGAGCCGCCCAACTCCTCGGCCACAGCAGCCGCGTTCTCGGCGTTGAGGTCCGCGACGACGACACACGCCCCCTCGGCCACCAGCCGCTGCGCGATCGCCTTCCCGATCCCGCTCCCGGCACCCGTCACGAGCGCCACGCGCGTCGCCAGCGCCTTGGGCTTCGGCATCCGCTGGAGCTTGGCCTCCTCCAGCGCCCAGTACTCGATGCGGAACTTCTCCGACTCCTCGATCGGCGCGTACGACGAGACCGCCTCGGCCCCGCGCATCACGTTGATCGCGTTGACGTAGAACTCCCCGGCGACCCGCGCCGTCTGCTTGTCCTTCCCGAAGGAGAACATCCCGACGCCCGGGACCAGCACGATCGCCGGGTCGGCGCCGCGCAGGGCGGGCGAGTCCGCGTCGGCGTGCCGCGCGTAGTAGGCGGCGTACTCCTCGCGGTACGCGGCGTGCAGCTCCTTCAGCCGCGCCACCGCGTCCTCCAGCGGGGCGGCCGGCGGCAGGTCGAGGACGAGCGGACGGACCTTGGTGCGCAGGAAGTGGTCCGGGCAGGACGTGCCCAGCGCGGCCAGCCGGGGGTGCTCGGCACGCGCGAGGAACTCCAGCACCGGCGCCGCGTCGGTGAAGTGCCCGACCTGCGGCTTGTCCTGCGACGCGAGCGCACGGACGTACGGCGCGAGCGCGGCGGCCCGCTCCCGGCGCTCGGCGTCCGGCAGCGCCCCGTACCCCTCGATCACCGCACCGAACGGCTCGGCCTTGCCCTTGTCCGAGAGGAACTTCTCGGCGGTCCGGATGATGTGCAGCGAGTTGCGCTCGCACTCCTCGGCGGTGTCGCCCCATGCGGTGATCCCGTGCCCGCCCAGGATCACGCCGATGGCCTGCGGGTTGGCCTCCTTGATGGCGGCGATGTCCAGGCCGAGCTGGAACCCGGGGCGCCGCCAGGGCACCCACGCGACCGTGTCCCCGAAACACTCGGCGGTCAGCTTCTCCCCGTCGGCCGCGCAGGCGAGCGCGATCCCGGAGTCGGGGTGGAGGTGATCGACGTGCGCGGCGTCGACGAGGCCGTGCATGGCGGTGTCGATCGAGGGCGCGGCGCCGCCCTTGCCGTGCAGGCAGTAGTCGAACGCGGCGACCATCTCGTCCTCGCGCTCGACGCCGGGGTACACGTCGACGAGCGAGCGCAGCCGGTCCAGCCGCAGCACGGCGAGCCCGGCCTCGGTCAGCGTCCCGAGGTCGCCCCCGGACCCCTTGACCCACATCAGCGGCACATCGGTCCCGGTCACAGGATCGACGGCGTCGCCCTTCGCGGACGCATTCCCGCCGGCGTAGTTGGTGTTACGAGGATCGGCACCGAGCCGACGCGACCGAGCGATGAGGGCAGCGGCCTCGGGATGAACGCTCACGGATCTTTCCTTAGCTTTCTGGGGAGAAGGGGACTGTTTCTCTTCTGGGTGCCAGAGGGCTCAGGCTCCCCACCCGGCCTGCTGCCCACCCACACGCTCCGCCACGATCTTCTCGGCCCAGCCGGACCGGGCGTACGCGGCGATGGGATCGCCGTCCAACCCCATCTCCTCGCGCACCTCCCGCAGCAACGGCCGTACATCCGTGTTGAACGCGTCCATCAGCACCGCGTTCGCCGCCAGCACGTCCCCGGCGACCTGAGCCGCGCCCAGCGCCTCCCGGTCGACCAGCAGCGCCTTGGCCGTGGCCTCCTGGACGTTCATCACCGACCGGATGATCGCCGGAATCTTCGCCTCAAGGTTGTGGCACTGGTCCAGCATGAACGCGACGTCCGAGGTGAACCCCCCGCCCCGCGAGACCTCGTACATGATCCGGAACAGCTGGAACGGGTCGGCGGCCCCCACCATCAGGTCGTCGTCCGCGTAGAACCGCGAGTTGAAGTCGAACCCCCCGAGCTTCCCCTCCCGCAGCAGCAGCGCGACGATGAACTCGATGTTGGTCCCCGGCGCGTGATGCCCCGTGTCGACGACGACCTGAGCCTTCGGCCCGAGCTTGAGGCAGTGGGCGTAGGCGGTCCCCCAGTCCGGCACGTCGGTCGTGTAGAACGCCGGCTCGAAGAACTTGTACTCCAGCAGCATCCGCTGATCGTCACCGAGCCGCGCGTACACCTCGGCCAGCGCCTCACCCAGCCGCTCCTGCCGGGCAACGATGTCGTCCTGCCCCGGATAGTTCGTCCCGTCGGCGAACCAGAGCTTCAGGTCCCGCGACCCGGTCGCGTCCATGATGTCGACGCACTCGACGAGATGGGCCACGGCCTTGCGGCGCACGGCGGCGTCCGCGTGGCAGACGCTGCCGAGCTTGAAGTCGTCGTCCTGAAACGTGTTGGAGTTGATGGCGCCCAGCTTCAGGCCCCGCTCCTCGGCATGTTTCGCAAGTGCCGAGTAGTCCTCGACCTTGTCCCACGGAATGTGCAGGGCGACGGTGGGGGCCACGCCGGTGAACGCGTGGACCTGCGCGGCGTCGTCCAGCTTCTCCCAGGGCGTGCGCGGAACCCCCTGCTGGGCGAACACCTTGAAGCGGGTGCCCGAGTTCCCGTACGCCCACGACGGCGTCTCGACGGCCTGGTTCTTCAGTGCGGCCTTCACCGCGGCGAGATCGGTCACTTCGGGCTCCAGAGGCAGGCGTCGGATGAAACGATTCAGAAGGGGAAGCTATGAGCACGCCGGGGGAGTGTCAACCCCTCCGGCCGGGCGGGTTCTCCGTGACCGTCGCGTGACCTTCGGCTATCGAAATTTTTTCGAGACGGACCCATTGACGTGACATGCCCGTGGTGCCTACGGTCCCGGCAATCCAGTTGAAACCTTTCACGACGTCGTGGGGCCTCACCGCCGGCGTCGTCGTCGAGGAGTCCCCATGACCCACCCGTCCGACCCGGGACCCGCCCCGGTGCTGGCGCTCCAGGACGTCGCCAAGTCCTTCGGCGCCGTCCGCGCCCTGCGCGGCGTCTCCCTGGAGCTGTTCCCCGGCGAGGTGCACGCGCTCGCCGGGGAGAACGGCGCGGGCAAGTCGACGCTGATCAAGACGCTCGCCGGGGTGCACAGGCCGGACACCGGCCAGGTGCTGCTGGACGGCGCGCCGGTCGCCTTCCACGGCCCCGGTGACGCCCGCGTCGCCGGTATCGCCGTGATCTACCAGGAGCCCACGCTCTTCCCCGACCTGTCGATCGCCGAGAACATCTTCATGGGCCGTCAGCCGCGCCGCGCCCTCGGCCGCATCGACCACAAGGCCACCCACGAGGCCACCGCCGCCCTGATGACCCGCCTGGGCGTCGCCCTGGACCCCGACCGCCCGGCACGCGGCCTGTCCATCGCCGACCAGCAGATCGTCGAGATCGCCAAGGCGCTCTCCTTCGACGCCCGGGTCCTGATCATGGACGAGCCGACCGCCGCCCTCACCGGCAGCGAGGTCGCCCGCCTCTTCGGCGTCGTCCGCACCCTGCGCGAACAGGGCGCGGCGGTGCTGTTCATCTCGCACCGGCTGGAGGAGATCTTCGAGATCTGCCAGCGGGTGACGACGCTGCGCGACGGCGCCTGGATCGCCAGCGAGCCCATCGACGGCATGACCGAGGACGACCTCGTACGCCGCATGGTCGGCCGCGACCTGGACGAGCTGTACCCGAAGCAGGACGTCACCCCCGGCGCCGTCGCCCTGAGCGTGCGACGCCTGACCCGCGAGGGCGTCTTCACCGACGTCTCCTTCGACGTACGGCGCGGCGAGATCGTCGGCCTCGCCGGGCTCGTCGGCGCCGGCCGCACCGAGGTCGCGCGGGCCGTGTTCGGCATCGACCGCTGGGACGGCGGCGAGGTCGTCGTCGACGGCCGCCCCCTCACCAACGGCGCCCCCTCCGTCGCGATGGCCGCCGGGCTCGCCCTGGTCCCCGAGGACCGCCGCGCCCAGGGCCTCGTGATGGACATGTCCATCGAGCGCAACATCGGCCTCACCGGACTGCGGACGACCGTGAAGGCCGGCCTCATGGACCGGGGCGCCGAGCGCAGCCGCTCCCTCGACTGGGCCGTCAAGCTCCAGGTCAAGTACGCCCGGCTGGCCGACACCGTCAACACTCTTTCGGGTGGAAACCAGCAGAAGGTCGTCCTCGCGAAATGGCTGGCCACCGGCCCGCAGGTGCTGATCGTCGACGAACCCACCCGGGGCATCGACGTCGGTACGAAGGCCGAGGTGCACCGCCTGCTGAGTGAACTCGCCGCCGACGGCGTCGCCGTCCTGATGATCTCCTCCGACCTGCCCGAGATCCTCGGTATGGCCGACCGCGTCCTCGTCATGCACGAGGGCCGGATCACCGCCGAGATCTCCCGTTCCGACGCCACCGAGGAAACCGTGATGGCCGCAGCCACCGGGAGGGCCGCATGAGCGCCCTGCCCGTCGAGGTGCCGAAGTCCTCCGGGACCCGGCTCGTCGACCGTGTCTTCAAGATGCGCGAACTCGCCATCCTGGTCGTCTTCCTGGCGATGATCGCCGTCACCCAGGCCGGCAACAGCGAGTTCCTCTCCGAGCAGGGCATCAAGGACCTGCTGCTGAACGCGACGATCCTGGTCCTGGTCGCCACCGGCCAGTCGCTGGTCGTCATCACGAGGAACGTCGACCTGTCCGTCGGCTCCACCCTCGGCATCAGCGCCTTCGCCGCCGGTACGTACCTGCACGGCGGCGGCAACCCGGTGATCGCGATCGTCCTCGCGGTGCTCCTGGGCATCGGGTTCGGGCTCCTCAACGGGCTGCTCGTCAGCCTCGGCCAGGTCCCCGCGCTCGTCGTCACCCTCGGCACCCTCTACATCATCCGGGGCATCGACTCGATCTGGGTCGGCTCCCGCCAGATCACCGCCGCCGACCTGCCCGGCTCCTTCGTCGACTTCGGCTCCGGCGGCATCTCCGCCGTCCCCTACCTCGCGCTCATCGCGCTGGCCGTGCTCGTCGCGACCGCCTACTACCTCAAGCACTTCGGCAGCGGACGCGAGCTGTACGCGCTCGGCTCCAACCCCGAGGCCGCGCGCCTCGCCGGCATCCCGGTCCGCAAGCGGATCCTCGCCGCGTACACGTTCTGCGGGGCCCTCGCCGGGCTCGCCGGCGCGCTGTACCTGGCCCGGTTCGGGAACGTCGACTCCGGGACCGGCAACGGCTACGAACTCACCGTCGTCAGCGCCGTCGTCGTCGGCGGGGTCGTCTTCACCGGCGGCTCCGGGAGCGTGTACGGCGCGGCCCTCGGCGCGCTGCTGCTGACGTCCGTCAACAGCGTGCTGCCCGCGCTCGGCGTCAGCTCCGTGTGGGTCCTCGCCATCAACGGGGTCCTGCTGCTGCTCGCCATCGCCGTGGACCGGGTCGTCGCGGTGCGGGTCGCCGCCTCGCTGAAGAAGAAGGCGGGGGCCGCGCGGATCGCAGCCAATGGCAACGGCGTACAGAAGACCGCTGTAGAGAAGAAGGGTGATCCCCGTGCCTGAGTCCCTGACCAGGGCCGTCCGTTGGGACACCGTCGTCGGTGGCCTGCTGGTCGTCCTGCTGCTGCTCTCCTTCACCACCGTGGACGGGTTCGGCAACGCGCTCAACCTGTCGTTCCTGCTGGGGAACACGCTGCCGATCGCGCTGATCGCGCTGCCGATGACGATGCTCGTCGTCTCCGGCGAGATCGACCTGTCCGTCGCCTCGACCGCCGGGCTCTCCGGGGCCGTCATGGGGCGGCTGTGGAACGAGGGGATGACGATCGAGACGATCATCCCGATCTGCCTCGTCCTCGGTGTGGTGTGCGGGCTGATCAACGGGCTGCTCGTCACCCGGCTCGGCCTGCCGTCCCTCGCCGTCACCATCGGGACGCTCGCCGCGTATCGCGGTATCGCGCAGATCGTCCTCGGGTCCGACGCGGTCACCGACTTCCCGTCCCAGTACCTCGACTTCGCGGCCGGGCGGGTCGGCGACAGCTTCCTGCCGCAGGCGTTCCTGCCGTTCGTCGTGCTGCTGGCCATCGCCGTCGTCGTCCTGCACGCCACGCCGTTCGGGCGGTCCGTGTTCGCGATCGGGGCCAGTGAGGAGGCCGCGCGGTTCGCCGGTATCCGCGTCAAGCGCAACAAGCTGATCCTGTTCGTCGTCACCGGGCTGATGGCCTCGCTGACCGGGATCTTCTGGGCGCTGCACTACGCCAGCGCCCGCTACGACAACGCCACCGGACTCGAACTCTCCGTCATCGCCGCCGTGCTGCTCGGCGGCATCGACTTCGACGGGGGCAAGGGGACGCTGGGCGGTGCCATCGCCGGGGTGTTCCTGCTCGGCACCGCGCAGAACGTCATGAGCCTCCAGGACGTCTCCGCACAGTCGCAGATCGTCGTCACCGGCGTCCTGCTGGTCATCTCGGTGCTCGGCCCGAGGGTCGCCCGCCAGATCTCCGTCGCGAGGGCGGGCAGACAAGCCGCCTCGACACCGACGTCGTAACTCCGCTCTCGTAAAGGAAACCCGCCATGCGCAAGACCACCCTCCGCCGCACCTGCATCGCCCTCGCCGCCGTCTCCTCCCTCGCCCTCACCGCCACCGCGTGCGGCGGGACCACGAAGGAGGACGTGAAGACCGAGAACAGCGGCGCCGCGAACACCGGTGGCAAGGCCGACCCGAACGCCGCGACGAAGAAGGGGCTGACCGTCGGCTTCCTGCCGAAGCAGGTCAACAACCCGTACTTCACGAGCGCCGACAAGGGCGGCGAGACCGCGCTGAAGGAACTCGGCTCCAGCTACAAGGAGGTCGGCCCGTCCAGCGCCACCGACACCTCCGGCCAGGTGAGTTACGTCAACACGCTCACCCAGCAGCAGGTCGACGCGATCGCCGTCTCCGCGCAGGACCCCGGCGCGCTGTGCCCGGCGCTGAAGACCGCCATGGGCAACGGCATCAAGGTCGTCACCTACGACTCGGACACCAACCCCGAGTGCCGCAACGCGTTCATCTCGCAGGCCAGCGGCGAGGACCTCGGCCGCACCGAGGTGCAGCTCCTCGCCGAACAGATCGGCTACAAGGGCGAGATCGCGATCCTGTCGGCCGCGCAGACCGCGACCAACCAGAACGCGTGGATCGACTTCATGAAGCAGGAGCTGAAGGACCCGAAGTACAAGGACATGAAGCTCGTCAAGATCGCCTACGGCAACGACGACGCGCAGCAGTCCTTCCAGCAGACCCAGGGCCTCCTCCAGGAGTACCCGAACCTGAAGGGGATCATCTCCCCGACGACCGTCGGCATCAAGGCCGCCGCCCAGTACCTCTCCGGCTCCAAGTACAAGGGCAAGGTCAAGCTCACCGGCCTCGGCACCCCCAACGACATGCGCAACTACGTCAAGAACGGCACCGTCGAGGCGTTCGAGCTGTGGGACCCGGCGAAGCTCGGCGACCTCGCGGCGCGTACGGCTGTGGCGCTGTCCTCGGGGCAGATCACCGGCAAGGAGGGCGAGACCTTCAAGGCGGGGGCGACGACGTACACGATAGGCGCGAACGGCGTGATCACGCTGGGCAAGCCGACCGTGTTCGACGCGAAGAACATCGACCAGTTCAACTTCTGATCCCCCCAGAGTTTTTGAGGGTCAGTCAACTGTCGGACAGTCAAGGGGTGTTGATGCAGCGTGTCTGCTTTCTGCTGAAGGTCCGCGCGGACCGGCTCGACGAGTACCGCGAACGCCACGCCGAGGTGTGGCCGGAGATGCTGGAGGCGCTCAGCGCCACCGGCTGGCGCAACTACTCGCTGTTCCTGCGCGAGGACGGCCTCCTGGTGGGCTACCTGGAGACCGACGACTTCGCCGCCGCGCAGGCCGGCATGGAGGCCACCGACGTCAACGCCCGCTGGCAGGCCGAGATGGCGCCGTTCTTCGAATCGCTGGACGGCGCCCGCCCGGACGAGGCCATGAAACCGCTCACCGAGGTCTTCCACCTCGCCTGAACCCCGTTCTCCCCAGGGGACCCCCGCTTTCAGGAGCCGCTCATGAAAAGACGTACCGTCCTCACGACAGCGATACTTGCCGCCGTGAGCACGCCAGGCATAGCAGGAACCGCGCGAGCGGCCGACCCCGGCCCTTCCGTCGCCCTCCGCCAGAACACCCGACTCGACGCCCAGGCCGTCTTCTTCGTCTCCTACGACGGCCTGGTCAACAACAACTCGTTCCAGAAGAACGGCCTGTTGACCTACAAGGGCTACCAGTACGCCGTCTGGTACACGGCCACCCGCAACGCGGTCGTCGCCCGCCGCGCCCTGAACTCCTCGGCCTGGTCCACGGTCACGCTCTCCCACCAGCTCAAGGCGAGCGACTCCCACAACGTCATCTCCATGGGCGTCTCCAAGGTGGACGGCCGCCTCCACCTCAACATGGACTCCCACAGCGACGGCTTCTTCTACGTCAAGTCGGTCGCCGGGCTCATGGACAACCCCGGTACCACCGCGTGGACTTCGGCCGCGTTCGGCGCCGTACAGACCACCCTGGACGGGCTGGCGCTGACGACCCAGTTCACCTACCCCCAGTTCATCGCCACGCCTGAAGGCAGGTTGCAGCTCAGCTACCGGGTCGCGATCTCCGGCAACGGCCGCAACGCCCTTGCCGAGTACGACGGTTCGAGCTGGACGGCGCTCGGGGAGTGGTCGAGCTCGACGGGGACGTACACGAGCGAGCACGGCTCCTCGACGGCCCGCAACATGTACCTGCACGGCATCGACTACGACAAGAACGGCCGCCTGCACTCCTTCTTCACCTGGCGGGAGCAGAACGGCGCGGTCATGTGCTCCTCGGGCGGCATCACCAACCACGACACCGGCTACGTCTACTCCGACGACCGGGGCCGCACCTGGCGCAACAACGCGGGCACCGTCGTCGGCACCACCGGCGGCTCCGACAAGGTCGCCGTCACCGACAGCGGACTCGTGGTCGACGCCCTCAACCCCGACCACTCCCTGATGAACCAGGAGAGCCAGACCACCGACGCGTCCGGCCTGCCACACGCGATCATCTCCTACGTCCCCGGCCGCTTCGGCCAGTGCACGACGAACTACGTCACCGACCGCACCGCCAACGGGCGCGCCTTCCACCTGCGCAAGAACGCTTCCGGCGCCTGGCAGAAGACCGAGATCCCGGTCCCGCTGAACTCCAGCCAGCGCACCAAGCTGCTCCTGGACAAGTACGGCAACGCCTACGCGATCTTCCCCTTCGGCCGGATCGCCGCCGCCTCCAAGTCCTCCGGCTACACCGACTGGACGGTCCTGTACGACGGCTCCGGACTCAACGCCTTCGGCGAGGTCGTCATCGACGAGTCACGGGTCGCCGCCGACAACGTCCTGTCCTTCATGTACCAGGAGAAGTCCAGCGGTACGACGCCGTCGGCGCTGCACGTCGTCGACTTCGCGCTGCCCGCCTGACCCGCCAGGGGTACGGCCGGGACGGTACTGTGAGGTACCGCCCGCCGTACCCCGCTCACCTGGAGGTATCCGTCCGATGGCCCAGTCGGTGGGGATCAAGGACGTGGCCCGCGCCGCCGGAGTCTCCGTCGGCACGGTCTCCAACGTCATCAACCGCCCGGACACGGTCGCGACCGAGACCCGGGCGCGCGTTCTGTCCGCGATCGACCGTCTCGGGTACGTCCGCAGCGAGTCCGCGCGCCAGCTGCGCGCCGGGCGCAGCCGGATCATGGGGCTCCTCGTCCTCGACATGGGCAACCCCTTCTTCGTCGACGTCGCCCGGGGAGCCGAGCGCGCCGCCCGCAACGCCGGGCTCGGCGTCATGGTCTGCAACAGCGCCGAGAGCGTCTCCGAAGAGGCCGACTACCTCTCCCTCTTCGCCGAACAGCGGGTGCGGGGCGTCCTGTTCACGCCCGCCGACGCGACCGGGCGCAACATAGCGTCGTTCCGCCGGCACGGCATCCCCTTCGTCCTCGTCGACCGCGTCTCGGACGGCACGACCGAGTGCTCGGTCTCCGTCGACGACGTCGCCGGCGGCGCCCTCGCCGTACGCCACCTCATCGACGCGGGCCACCGCTCCATCGCGTACGTCAGCGGCCCGCCCGGCTTCAACCAGGTCCGCGACCGCCGTACGGGCGCGCTCCAGGCGCTCGCCGAGGCGGGGCTCGGCCCCGAACGGCTCCGCGAGCTGCCGACCGAGCGCCTCGACGTCGCCGCCGGACGCGACGCGGGCGCCCGGCTCCTCGGCCTCGCGGACCGGCCGACGGCGGTGTTCTGCGCGAACGACCTGCTGGCGCTGGGCGTCCTCCAGGCCATGTACGCGGCCGGTGTGAACGTCCCGGACGACCTCGCGATCGTCGGGTACGACGACATCGAGTTCGCGGCGGCTGCCGCTGTGCCGCTGACGTCCGTCCGCCAACCGGCCGTCACGATGGGGGCGTTGGCGGCGGAACTGCTGCTGGAGGAGACGGACGAGGAGACCCCGAAGCGGGCGCACGAGCACCGCAGGGTGGTCCTCCAGCCGGAGCTGGTGGTGCGGAGGTCGAGTCTGTCGGCGCGGTGAGTGATCATGGGAGCTGTCCGCCTTCACCCCGGGAGCAGCCGTGACCGACCCGCACTACCGCCAGCCCGGCGTCGTCCTCACCGACCACCGCTTCACCGTCCCCCTCGACCATGCCGACCCGCACGGGGAGACGATCTCCCTGTACGCCCGTGAGGTCGTCGCCAGTGAGAAGGCGGGCCAGGACCTGCCGTGGCTGCTGTACCTCCAGGGCGGGCCGGGGTTCGGGGCGGACCGCAGCGTCGGGCGCCCCGGGTGGCTGGCGAGGGCGCTCAGGGAGTACCGGGTGCTGATGCTGGACCAGCGGGGGACCGGGCACTCGACACCGGCGACCCGGCAGACGCTGCCCTTGCGCGGAGGTCCGGCCGAGCAGGCCGCGTACCTCACCCGCTTCCGCGCCGACTCCATCGTCCGGGACTGCGAGCTGATCCGCCGCGAGCTGACCGGCGGCGCCCCCTGGACCGTCCTCGGCCAGAGCTACGGCGGCTTCTGCACGGTCACGTACCTGTCGTTCGCCCCCGAGGGCCTCGCCGCCGCCGTCGTCACCGGCGGCCTGCCGTCCCTCGACGCCCACGCGGACGACGTGTACCGCGCGGCCTACCCGCGCATGGAACGCAAGGTCACCGCGCACTACGCCCGCTACCCGCAGGACGCGGAGCGGGCCCGCCGTATCGCCGAGTACCTGGCGGACAACCCGCTGACCCTGCCGAACGGCGGCCTCCTCACGGTCGACGGCTTCCGCACCCTCGGTATCCTCCTCGGCGGCGGCGAAGGCAGCCACCACCTCCACCACCTCCTGGAACACGCGTTCGTCCCGACGCTCGCGGGCCGCACCCTCTCCGACGAGTTCCGGGAGAACCTCCAGAACCACCTGTCGTACGCGAAGAACCCCCTCTACGCGCTGGTCCACGAGTCGATCTACGGCCAGGACGACCGGCCGACGGCCTGGTCGGCGGACCGGGTACGCGCCGAATTCCCGCAGTTCACCGGCACGGACCCGTTCCTGTTCACGGGCGAGACGATCCACCCGTGGATGTTCGACACCGACCCGGCCCTGCGCCCCCTGAAGGAGACGGCGGACCTCCTGGCGGCCCGCACCGACTGGACCCCGCTGTACGACAAGGCCCGCCTGGCGAGGAACGAGGTCCCGGTGGCGGCGGCGATCTACCACGACGACCTGTACGTCCACACGGCGCACTCCCTGGAAACGGCGGGGGCGATCAAGGGCCTGCGGACGTGGGTGACGGACGAGTTCGAGCACGACGGGATCAGGGCGGGCGGCACGCGGGTACTGGACCGACTGCTCGCGCTGACGCGGGACGAGGCGTGATCGTCCCCCTGGCGACCCGCTTCGAGGAGCAGCGCCCCCACCTCAGGTCGGTCGCCTACCGCATGCTCGGCTCGCTGAGCGAGGCGGAGGACGCCGTCCAGGAGGCCTGGCTGAGGCTGTCCCGCCAGGACCCGGCGGAGATCCGCAGCCTGCCGGCCTGGCTGACGACGGTGACGGGCCGCATCTGCCTGGACCTGCTCAACGCGCGGACGTCCCGCAAGGAGCAGCCGATCGACGAGGCGTCCGTCCCGGACCCGGTGATCACACTGCTGCCGGGCCCCGAGACGGAAGCCGTGCACGCGGACTCGGTCGGCCTGGCGATGCTGATCGTCCTGGACACCCTGGACCCGGCGGAGCGCCTCGCGTTCGTGCTGCACGACATGTTCGCGGTGCCCTTCGACGACATCGCGGAGATCGTGGAACGCACCCCGGCGACGACGCGCCAGCTCGCGAGCCGGGCCCGCCGCAAGGTGCGGGGCGCCACCCCGGCCGCGCCGCCGGACCGGGCCCGGCAACACCGGGTCGTGGAGGCGTTCATGACGGCCGCCCGGGGCGGCGACTTCGACGCCCTGCTCGCCGTCCTGGACCCGGACGTCGTCCTGCGCGCCGACTCCGGCGCCCTGGTGCGCGGCCGGGCCGCCTCGAAGCTGGTCCGGGGCGCCGCGCGGGTCGCCGAACAGGCGCTGCTGTTCCGCGAGTTCGCCCCGTTCGGGCGGTTCGCGCTGGTCGGCGGCGAGGTCGGGATCGTCAACGTGGTGGAGGGCACGGTCCGTTCGGTCATGGGCGTCACGGTCGTGGACGACCGGATCGTGGGCCTGCACATCCTGGCCGACCCTCAGCGCGTCGCCCGGCTCGACGTACCGGAGGACATCGTCCGCTGACCGGTTCGCGGGACAAGTACGCAGGTCAGTAGGGTGGTGGGATGGAAGAGACGAAGCCCGCGCCCACTGACCTGCGCGGCGACTGCGGTAGCTGTTTCGGGCTGTGCTGTGTGGCGCTGCCCTTCGCGCGCTCGGCGGACTTCGCCTTCGACAAGCCCGCCGGCACCCCCTGCCGCAACCTCCTCGCGGACCACACCTGCGGCATCCACGACCAGCTGAGGCAGCGGGGCTTCAACGGCTGCACGGTGTACGACTGCCTCGGCGCCGGCCAGAAGGTCTCCCAGGTCGTCTTCGAGGGCCGCGACGGGGGCCGCCGCATGCACGAAGTCTTCCCGGTCGTACGGCAGTTGCACGAACTCCTGGCCTATCTCACCGAGGCCCTCGCGCTGCCCGCCGCGCGTCCCGCGCACGCCGGGCTCCGCGAGGCGCTGTCCCGTACGGACGCGCTGACCCGGGGGACGCCGGACGAGCTGCTCGCGCTGGACGTCGCCGCTCACCGGCAGTCCGTGGCCCGGCTGCTGGCCGAGGCGAGCGAGTTGGCGCGGGCCGGGGTGCCGGGGAAGAAGAAGCGGCGGCGGGGCGCCGACCTCATGGGGGCCCGGCTGAGGGGCGCCGATCTGCGCGGGGCCGACCTGCGGGGCGCCTATCTGATCGCCGCCGACCTCACCGGCGCGGATCTGCGGGGTGCGGACCTGATCGGCGCGGATCTGCGGGACGCCGACCTCAGCGACGCGGACCTGCGCGGGGCGCTGTTCCTGCTCC
>NZ_LIRL01000431.1 GCF_001419795.1 Streptomyces niveiscabiei | reverse complement strand
CCGAGCGCACCCCCGAGCAGCCCGTTGACCATCGCCTCGCCGATCACCTGCCGGGTCACCCGCCCCGACTTCCAGCCGAGCGCCTTGAGCGTGCCGAACTCCCGCACCCGGCGGGAGACCGCGGAGGAGGTCAGCAGCCCGGCGACGAGGAACGCCGCGACGAGGACGGCGATCGACAGCCACTTGCCGACGTTGGAGGCCAGCGAGGACGCCGTGGACAGCGACCCCGACACCGTGTCCGCGAGATCCGCCGACGTCGTCACCGTCGTACCCGAGATGTTCTTCTGGATGGCCGACTTGACGGCGTCGATCTGCTGGGAGTCGGTGGCCTTGACGTAGACCGTGGTGACCTTGTCCTTCGCGTCGCCGAGGGTCTGGGCCTGGGCGAGGGGGACGTACACGTTGGCGGCGGCGTCGCCGCTGTCGGCGGTCGCGATGCCGATGACGGAGAACGTCACCGTCTTGATGGTGATGGCCGAACCGACCTTGAGGGACTTCTCCTTGGCGTAGGAGGCGTCGACGACGGCGACCTTCGCGTTCGTCTCGGACGTCTTGAACGTCCGCCCGCTGGTGATCTTCGAGGAGGTCAGCGGCCCCAACTCCGGCTTGGCGACGTCGGTTCCGTACACGGAGTAGTTGTTGACGTCGAAGTCGGCGCCCCCGCCCCGGACTTCACCCTGCGGCTGCCCACCGGAACCGCCGCGACCGCTCCCCGTACCGCCACCGCCCTCGTTCTGCTGGACCTGCCCCCGCGTGAACTGCCCGTCCACCTTGACGACTTGGAGGCTGAGCCCGCCCACCGCGTCGGCGACGCCGCTCTGCTTGCCGACCTGCGTCACGGTCGAGGTGGCGAGCGTCTGGAACCCCCGCACCATCACGACGTCGCTGCTCTGCTGCGTAGCGCTGCCGCTGTCGCCGTCCTGCGCGTCGAACCGGAAGCGCGGACGCTCGGCGCCGGTGCCGCCGGCAGCCGCCGCCTTGGTGACGGTCATGTCCGTGCCGAGGCCGTAGAGCGACTGGAGGACCTTGTCCTGGGCCTGGCCCATGCCGGAGGACACGGAGTTGACCACGATGACCAGCGCGATACCCAGCGCGAGCCCGGAGGCGACGACGAGGGCCGCTTTTCTGCGGCGGCGCAGCTCGCGCCTCAGGTAGGTGAAGAACATGCGCCGAAAAGTAGGGACGGCGCGTGATGACTCGATAAGCCGCGCATAAGAGCCGGATGAGAAGGCCGCGCCGAAGCCCCCGTGCGCCAACTCGCCGACGCCGCAAACCCCTTCAGAAACGCCGATGCCGCCCCCGGCGAGGGAGGCGGCACCGATCAAGCCGTATGACGAACCGTCAGACCGAGGACCCGGCCTTCCAGTCGGCCCAGCTCATGTTCCAGCCGTTCAGACCGTTGTCCGGCGCGACGGTCTTGTCACCGGTGTTCTGCACGACCACGACGTCCCCGACGATCGAGTTCGTGTAGAACCAGTACCCGGCCGTACCCGTGTCGTTGGCGCCCTTCGTGTCCGAGAGACCCACGCACCCGTGACTGGTGTTGGTGCTGCCGAAGATGGACTTCGCGCCCCAGTAGTTGCCGTGGATGAACGTCCCGGAGTTGGTCAGCCGGATGGCGTGCGGCACGTCCTTGATGTCGTACTCGCCCTTGCCGTCGTCGTCGGTGAAGCCCACGGTCGCGCCGTTCATGCGCGTCTCCTTGAACTTCTCCGACATCACCATCGTGCCCTCGTACGTCTTGTTGTCGGGCGAACCGGCGGAGATCGGGATGGTCTTGATGGTCTTGCCGTCCTGCGTGACCTTCATCTGCTTGGTCTTCGCGTCGACGTAACTGACCTGGTTGCGGCCGATCTTGAAGGTGACGGTCTTCTGCTGGACGCCCACGACGCCCGGCGCGCCCTCGACCCCGTCGAGCGCGAGCTTCAGCGTGACGGTGGAGTTCTCCGTCCAGTACTGCTCGGGGCGGAAGTCGATGCGGTTGGCGCCGAACCAGTGGCCGACGACCTCCTGACCGCTGCTGGAGGTGACCGTGATGCCCTTCTGGACGGCGGCCTTGTTGGTGATCGACTTGTTGAAGTTGATCGAGACGGGCATGCCCACGCCGACCGTGGAGCCGGAGTCCGGCGTGAAGTTGCCGATGAAGCTGTTGGCCGGGGAGACGGTCGTGAACGACGCGTTCTCGTGGGCGACGCGGCCCTCGGAGTCCTTGGCCTCGGCGGCGACCTTGTACGTGGTGGAGCGCTCCAGCTGGTCGCTGGGCTTCCAGGTCAGCTTGTCGGCGGAGAGCGCGCCCTTGACGGCCGTACCGTCGGAGGTGGTCATCGTGACCGCCGTGAGCGTGCCCTTGCTGACCGTGACGGCCGCGGAGTTGTTGATGGAGGCGTTGGCGGAGCCGTCCGCGGGCGTGATCTTGATGTCCGCGACGGACGCCTTCTGGGCCGCCGCCTCGTCGGCCTTGGCCTGCGAGGACTCGCCGCTCCCGCCGCCGGAGGCGCCGTCGTCGCCACCGGAACACGCGGAGAGCACCAGGACCCCCCCGAGCAGTACGGACGCGGCCCGCAGACCCTTGCGCCGCTTACTGTTCGCTATCACTCGCTTCTCCATACGTTGCCGATTACCCGGAACCCGGACATCCCCGTATCCCCGAGGGTTCCCCAATCCCCGGGACCCTCTTGTCTGTTAACGCTTCAACCGCCGTCCCGCGTTCCACACGTTCCCGTCGTGTGAGCACGCCCACGTCCGCGCGGCCGAAGCAACACTGCCTGAGACGACGAAACCCCGGACGCGGTTTCCGTCCGGGGCCGCGGATCTCACTGGTTCCCCAGGACGCTCAACCGTTACGGTCCATGGCGTCGTCCTCCTCGTCATCATCCTCGTCGAGGTCCCATTCAGGCGAATCGGGGTCGTAGTCGATGCGCTCGGTGGACCAGGAGGCCTGGACGAGTTCCACTCCCGGCACCCCGCTGACCAGGCCGAACGGGTCGACGAGATAGGCGAGCGCCTCAGCGGTGTCTTCCGTCACAGCGCTCTCGGCGTGCGCGCGCTCGGCATCCGGAAGCTCCGGATCCTCCGCGAGCCGCTCCAGCGCGGCGCTGGTCACGGCGCCTTCGTCATCGAGTTCCAGCACGATATACACGCGAAGGCGGACAAAGCGCGAGGTTTCTTCAGTACTCATGCCGGGAGCGTACGATCTCTCTCCCCCGTGACTTTCCCGTGACCCTCGCCTTTCACTAAGCTCGCCCCCACGGCCATTCTCCAGCGCACAAGGAGATCGATATTCCGTGTCCTCCGCCCGCCGCCCCCTGCTGACCGCCACCGCCGCGGGGACTCTCCTGTGCGCCCTGTGGTTCGTCCCGTCCGCCAAGGCCGATACGGTCACCCCGGACGCGCCGGCGTCGCCGCACAGCACCTCCCAGCAGGCGCGTGCCGTACCCGCCGCGGATTCCTCCGGGGCGGAACTCGCCGACACCGGGAGTTTCGACACGACGCCGTACGTCGTCGGCGGGAGTGTTTTCCTCACATTGGGTGCGGGATTCGTGCTTTATTCGGTTCGCCGGGAACGCCTCGATTTTTGAGTCGGATTTGACGCCGACTTGGCCGAAACTTCATAGTTCGCTGTCATGAACAGAACGTGGGGGGTGCGGCTGTCCATGACGGCCGCCGCGAGCGCGCTCTCGCTCGCATTCATGACCGGTTGTTCCTCGGACTCCGGCGAGAGCAAGAAGGACACGGCCGCGGACGCGAAGGCGACACCGACGGCCGCCGCTGCGCCTGCGGCGAAGGCGGTGACGGCGGCGGAGCTGGAGAAGCTCCTGCTGGCGGCGGGTGACGTCAAGGGGTACAAGGTCAGCCCGGGGGACGACACCCTGCCCAAGGGCAAGTCCGAGGTGAAGACCGACAAGGCCGAGTGCGCGCCGCTGGCCTGGGCGAACACCGCCCTTCCGCCGGGTGACACGACCGCGGCGGCGAGCAACACCATCTCGTCGGACAAGCCGACCGACGCCGCCACCAAGCTCGACGTCAGCGCCCTGCTCTCCCTCGACATGACGTGGGTGGGCCTGTCCTCCTACGACGGCGACGGCGCCACGAAGGCCATGAAGACGGTCTCCGACGCCATCACCACCTGCGCGAGCGGCTTCAGCCTCTCCGGCGGCCCGGACAACACCAGCAAGATCACCAAGGTCGCCTCCGAGAAGGGGACCGGCGGCGGTGACGAGGCGCTGGCCTTCTCCGAGAACGTCAGCATGGACGGCGCGGGCACCGCCGTCTTCCACACCGAGGTGATCCGCAAGGGGAACACCGTCGCGACGTTCTACACGCTCGACTTCGGCGCCTTCGAGACCGGTCAGATGCCGAAGGTCCCGGCCGCGATCATCACAGCCCAGCTCGCCAAGCTGAAGTAACCGGGTACTACCCGGGTAGTACGGGCCCCTGCCCCTCATCTGTACGAGGGACAGGGGCCCCAACCCTTGTACTACCCCCCTACCGCAGCGCCCCCGTCACCTTCTCCACCGCCTCCACGAGCCCCCCGCTGCGCACGAACGCGTCGGCCGCGGCCAGGTCCGGCGCGAGGAACCGGTCAGGCCCGGGCCCCTGAACACCCGCCCCGCGTACGGCTTCCACGACGGCCTGCGTCGCGGGCGCCGGCGTCAGACCTTCGCGCAACTCCACCGCCCGCGTCGCCGCGTACAGCTCCACCGCCAGCACCCGCGTCAGATTGTCGACGGCCGTCCGCAGCTTGCGCGCCGCCGACCATCCCATCGACACGTGGTCCTCCTGCATCGCCGAGGACGGGATGGAGTCGGCGGACGCCGGTACGGCGAGCCGCTTCAACTCGCTGACCAGCGCCGCCTGCGTGTACTGGGCGATCATCAGCCCGGAGTCGACGCCGGCGTCGTCCGCGAGGAACGGCGGCAGCCCGTGGCTGCGGTTCTTGTCGAGCAGCCGGTCGGTCCGCCGCTCGGCGATGGACGCGAGGTCGGCGGCGGCGATGGCGAGGAAGTCGAGGACGTAAGCGACGGGCGCGCCATGGAAGTTGCCGTTGGACTCGACCCGGCCGTCGGGCAGGACGACGGGGTTGTCGACGGCGGACGCCAACTCCCGTTCCGCCACGAGCCGCGCGTGCGCGATGGTGTCCCGCCCGGCCCCGGCGACCTGCGGAGCGCACCGCACGGAGTACGCGTCCTGGACGCGCGGCGCGTCGTCCTGGTGGTGCCCGGTCAGCCCCGAACCCTCCAGTACGGCCAGCATGTTGGCGGCCGAGTCGCCCTGGCCGGGGTGCGGGCGGATCGCGTGCAGCTCGGGCGCGAGGACCTTCGCGGAGCCGAGGAGCGCCTCCAGGGAGAGGGCCGCGGTGATGTCGGCGGCCTTGTACAGGGCGTCGAGGTCGGCGAGCGCCATGAGCAGCATGCCGAGCATGCCGTCGGTGCCGTTGAGGAGCGCGAGGCCCTCCTTCTCGCGTAGCTCCACGGGCGTAATACCGTGCGCCGCGAGCAGTTCGGCGGCCGGGCGTACGGTGCCGTCGGGGCCCTCCGCGTCGCCCTCGCCCATGAGGGTCAGGGCGCAGTGCGAGAGGGGGGCGAGGTCGCCGGAGCAGCCGAGGGAGCCGTACTCGTGGACTACCGGGGTAATACCGGCGTTCAGGATGTCCGCCATGGTCTGGGCGACCTCGGGGCGTACGCCGGTATGACCCGAGCAGACCGTCTTCAGGCGCAGGAACATCAGCGCCCGGACGACCTCCCGCTCCACGCGCGGGCCCATCCCGGCGGCGTGCGAGCGGACGATGTTGCGCTGGAGCTGGGTGCGCAGCTCCTGGCCGATGTGCCGGGTGGCCAGCGCGCCGAACCCGGTGGACACCCCGTAGACCGGCTCCGGCTTGGCCGCCAGCGCGTCCACGATCTCGCGCGCCGCCGCGAGCGCCGCGACCGCCTCGGCCGACAGCTCGATCCGGGCTCCGCCCCGGGCCACGGCGAGAACGTCGGACGCGGTGACCCCGGTGGTCCCCACCACCACAGTGTGCATATCCATATTCAGGAGCGTACGCATTGAAGAGAGCGCTGTCACCACCGGAGCCCCGTTTCACTCCTTACCGGTGCGGTCGCCCCGGAAGCGGCGGCGTTCGGCGCCGGTAGGGGGTGGGGTGTCCGCCAGAAGTACTACGGGGTCCTCGGGTCCCTTGCGGCCCGCGACCACCGGGTACGCGGCGCGTTCCGCCTTCGCCCGGTACTGGGCCGCGTCCGCGAGCCGGAAGAGGCGGCGGGCCGTACGGATCGGGCCGATCGGGTCCGCCGTGGACGCGACGCCGCAGGCCACGCCCTCGCCGAGGTCCAACTCGCCCGCCCGGCGGCAGAGTTCGGCCGCCGCCGAGACGACCTCGTCCGCCGTCGGGCCCACCGCGAGGAGGCAGAACTCGTCGCCGCCGAGGCGGGCCGCCAGCGCGCCCGGGAGCATGGCTCCGCAGAGGGACAGGACCGAGCCGAACCGTTCCAGCAGGCGGTCACCGACCGCGTGGCCCTTCGTGTCGTTCACCTTCTTCAGGCCGTTCAGGTCGCACACGACAAGGCTGACCGTCACGCCCTCCGCCCGGTGCCTCTCGACCGCCTCGTCCAGGCGGACGTCCACGGCCCTGCGGTTCGCGAGGCCCGTCAGCGCGTCCGTGAACGCGAGGCGGCGGGCCTCCTCCAGGCGTTCCGTCTGCGCGAGGCCCGCGGCCACGACCGAGGCGAGGACCGTCGCGAAGTCCGCGTCCGCCCGCTCGAAGGGGGGTACCCCCATAGGTCTCGCGACGTACAGCTCGCCCCACGCCCTGCCGTTCAGGACGATCGGGGCGACCACGCAGGAACCCCGGCCCCTTCGCCGTAGCGCCGCGACGCGCTGGTGCACGTAGCCCGGTCTGCCCGTCGTCGGGCCCTCCGCCGTCTCCACCCACGCGTTCGGCTCGCCGCCTGTGGCCCAGCGTTCGTGCAGGAACTCCGCGATCTCCGGGAACTGGTGGACCGGGTACGACTCCGTCTCGGGGTACTGCTCCTCGTCCGGGGCCCTGTCCCCCACGTTCACCAGTACCCGTAGTCGGCCTAGCTCCCGTTCCCAGACGGAGAGGGCTGCGAAGGTTCCGTCGAGGGCGTGGCGTGCGCCGTCCGCCGCGGCGGTCCAGGTGTCCCTGGGGGTGCGTGCGGCCGCGAGTCCCTGCGCGAGCTTCACCACTGCCGCGAGGTGTCTTTCGTCGCCCATTCGTTCAGGCTAGGGATATTTGGGGTGAAAGGGGGGTTCGGGGCGGTCCGAGT
>NZ_LIRL01000430.1 GCF_001419795.1 Streptomyces niveiscabiei | reverse complement strand
CGTTCGTCGCTGTACGCGGCGGGCAGCAGGACGCGCGCGCAGATCAGCTCCAGCTGGAGGCGCGGGGACGTCGCGCCGCGCATCTCCGTCAGCCCCTCGTTGACCAGGTCGGCGGCGCGGCTGAGCTCGGCCGCGCCGAAGACGCCGGCCTGGGCCTGCATGCGTTCGACGACGTCGGCGGGGGCGTCGATGAGGCCCTTCTCCGCGGCGTCCGGCACGGCCGCGAGGATGACGAGGTCGCGCAGGCGCTCCAGGAGGTCGGCGACGAAGCGGCGCGGGTCGTTGCCGCCCTCGATGACGCGGTCGACGACCTCGAAGGCCGCCGCGCCGTCGCCCGTGGCGAAGGACTCGACGACCGAGTCGAGCAGCGAGCCGTCCGTGTACCCCAGGAGGGACGTCGCCATGCCGTACGTCACGCCCTCGGCCGTCGCGCCCGCGAGAAGCTGGTCCATGACGGACATCGAGTCACGTACGGAGCCCGCGCCCGCGCGCACGACGAGCGGCAGGACGCCGTCCTCGACCGGGATGTCCTCCTTCTGGCACACCTGCCCGAGGTAGTCGCGCAGCGTGCCCGGCGGGACCAGGCGGAAGGGGTAGTGGTGCGTGCGCGAACGGATCGTGCCGATGACCTTCTCGGGCTCCGTCGTCGCGAAGATGAACTTGAGGTGCTCCGGGGGCTCCTCGACGACCTTCAGCAGCGCGTTGAACCCCGCCGACGTGACCATGTGGGCCTCGTCGATGATGTAGATCTTGTAGCGGCTGCGCGCGGGGCCGAAGAACGCCTTCTCGCGCAGGTCACGGGCGTCGTCCACGCCGCCGTGCGACGCCGCGTCGATCTCGATGACGTCGATCGAGCCCGGGCCGTTCCTCGCCAGGTCCTTGCACGACTCGCACTCCCCGCACGGCGTCGGCGTCGGGCCCTGCTCGCAGTTCAGGCACCGCGCCAGGATCCGCG
The DNA here is from genome assembly GCF_001419795.1 of Streptomyces niveiscabiei. Classification (GTDB taxonomy): domain Bacteria; phylum Actinomycetota; class Actinomycetes; order Streptomycetales; family Streptomycetaceae; genus Streptomyces; species Streptomyces niveiscabiei. The sequence goes on along the minus strand of NZ_LIRL01000430.1, from coordinate 365 downwards.
CGCTCGTCGTCTTCCCGCAGCCGCGGGGGCCACTGAACAGGTACGCGTGATTGACCCGGTTGTTCCGCAGCGCCTGCTGCAACGGGTCTGTCACATGCTCCTGCCCGATGACCTCGGCGAACGACTCCGGGCGATAACGGCGGTACAGCGCGAGAGACGACACGCCTACGAGGTTATAGGCGCCCACTGACAAACCGGGCCGCGCGCCGGGGACGACCCCTCCCCGAGGGCGCCGCGCACCAACGCGAAGACCCCCCACGCACCCGCCAGAGCCGACCTACCCTTGCTGCCTTCCGGCCCTGGGGGAGTTCAGTCAGATAGCGCCGCGTGAGGGGCTGTCCCCCAGCCTACCCGATCCCCCGCCC
>NZ_LIRL01000043.1 GCF_001419795.1 Streptomyces niveiscabiei | reverse complement strand
GACGGCGACGGCAAGAAGGACACGTACGGCATGGTCGTCCCGGGCAGCGCCCAGAACGGCTACGTCGCCTGGTGGGGCGCGAGCTACCTGTGGCAGTCCGGCGCCCGCGTCATCGAGCCCACGAAGAGCGGCGGCTACCGGCCGGTCATGGACTCCGACGCGGCGGTGAACGCGGTCACCTGGCTGAAGAAGAACCTGTTCTGCACCAAAGACAACGCTGTCATCCAGCCGGGCGCGATCACCGCGATGACGAGCAACGCCACGAACTTCCAGGACGGCAACGCCGGGATGTACCTCACCGGCCCGTACAACATCGCCACGTTCGACACGGTGCTCGGCAAGGACAAGTTCGAGGTCGTCCAGGCCCCCGCCGGCCCCGCCGGCAACAGCGACGTCCTGGCCGACGGCGAGAACGTCTACTTCGGCGCCAAGACCGGCAAGGACAAGCAGGAACAGGCCCTCGCCGCGTTCCTGGTCTCGCCGGAGGGCCAGCGGCTGGCCATGACCGGCGACCACCAGCCGGTCGTCCGTATCCCCGTGAACTCCACGCTGAACGCGGCGACCGTGCACGACGACCCGCGCTGGGGCGTCGTCCAGAAGGCCTACGAGGACGCCTCGGTGCAGTTCCCGAACGCTCTCGACTGGGCTCCCTTCCGCCAGGACACCGCCGACGCGCTGAACTCGATCTTCACCTACTGCGGAGGCGACGTCCGCTCCAGCCTCAAGGAGCTGAACGAGACCCTCGCCGGTGACCTCAAGGACCAGGACCTGCTGAAATGACCGCGACCACCCCGACCCCGGTGCGCCGCGCCCGGGGGATCAGCAAGAGAAGCGTCCTGCCGTGGGTGTTCCTCGCCCCCGGTCTGCTCCTCGCCCTCGTCTTCAAGTTCTGGCCGATGGCCAAGGGCATCTGGCTCAGCTTCTTCAAGGTGCGCCCGTTCCTGGGCGACCAGTGGGTGGGCCTGGACAACTACACCCGCGTGCTGTCCGACCACCGCTTCCAGGACGCCGTGGGACACACCCTGCTCCTCGGCATCGGCCAGTCCCTCGGCGGCATCCTCGTCGGCTTCGCGCTCGCCCTGCTCCTGGAGGGCCAGAGCCGCTCGCTGAAGATCGTCCGCACGGCCGTCTTCCTGCCGGTCGTCACCGCGACCGCGGTCGTCGGCGAACTGTGGCGGCTGATGTACTACCCGACCTCGGACGGCCTGATCAACCACGGCCTGGGCTTCCTCGGCCTCGGCCCGACCCAGTTCCTCGACAACCCCGGCACCGCCCTGTGGTCGACGATGGCCATGGGCATCTGGATGAGCGCCCCCTACAACATGGTCATCATCCTGGCCGGCCTCGCGGGCGTCGACCGCTCCCTGTACGAGGCCGCCGCGATGGACGGCGTCTCCCTGTGGCAGCGCCTGCGCCACATCACGATCCCCGCGATCCGCCCGGCGATCGGCATCGTCCTCACCCTCGCCGCCATCCGCGGCCTGCGCGTCTTCACCGAGGTGTACGTCCTCACCGGCGGCGGCCCGGCCGGCTCCACCGAGGTCTGGATGACCCGCGCCTACACGCTCGGCTTCACCCGCAACGACATCGGCGGCGCCTCAGCGGCCTCCGTGGTCCTCCTGTGCGTGACGCTCCTGCTGACCGTCACGGTCAACTACTTCCGCAAGAGGGGAGACGCCCGATGAGCGCACCCGCCATCGACCCCGTCAGCGCGCCGCAGGCCCCCGCCCGCAGCCGTACCGCCAGAGCGGCCCGCACCACCCCGGCCCGCTTCGACACCGCGCTCGGCTGGAGCGACCGCCCCGGCGTCGCCTGGGCCCTGCGCGTCCTGCTCTGCCTGATCGCGCTCGGCGTCTTCGCCGCGCCCTTCCTGACCATCTTCGCGGGAGCGTTCAGCAAGAACCCCAGCGGCTCCGACCTGTCGTTCCTCCCGCACCACCCCACGCTGCTCAACTTCACGGTCGCAGGCGAGCGCAGCATCTGGGACTACTTCACGAACTCCCTGGTCATCGCGGGCGGCGCCCTCCTGCTCCAGCTCGCCGTCTCGGTACTGGCCGCCTACGCGCTCGCCCGGCACAGGTTCCGCGGCCAGGCCCTCGTCCTCACCCTGTTCATGCTGACGATGATGCTGCCCGAGGAGGTCATCGCGATCCCCCTCTCCCTGGTCCTCGGCCACGTCCCCGTCCTCGGCCTCGACCTGAAGGGCACCGCGTTCGGCGTCATCCTGCCGCTCGGCGCCTGGGGCTTCTCGATCATGCTGCTGACGGAGTTCATGAAGGACATCCCCGTCGAGATCGAGGAGGCCGCCCGCCTCGACGGCGTCGGCGAGTTCCGCATGCTGTGGCAGGTCGTCCTCCCCCTGTGCAAGCCGGCCCTCGGCGTCGCGGGCGTCCTCGGCTTCGTGATGATCTGGGACCAGTACCTGCTGCCCCTCATCGCCTCCAAGGACCCCACCGACTACACCGTCACCGTCGCCCTGTCGGTCCTGCGCACCGACCCCGAGGTCGGCTCCGGCGTCCTGCTGGCCGGCGCGGTCATCGCCCTGGTCCCCAGCCTCATCGTCTACCTGCTCCTCCAGCGCTCGCTGGTCACCGGCATCGCGGCCGGCGCCACCAAGGGCTGACCTCGACACCCCCACTGAGAGAAGACATGAAGTTCCACGGAGTGCTGTTCTTCCCGGTCACCCCGTTCGACAAGGACGGCGCCCTGGACGAGGACCTGCTCGCCCAGCACATCGACAACGGCGTCAAGGCGGGCGCGGGCGGCGTCTTCGTCGCCTGCGGCACCGGCGAGTTCCACGCCCTCACCCCCGACGAGGTCGAACGCGCCACCCAGGTCGCCGTCAAGACCACCGCCGGACGCGTCCCGGTCCTCGCCGCGGCCGGCGGACCCACCCCGGTCGCCCGCGACCACGCCGTACGCGCCGCCCGCGCCGGAGCCGACGGCATCCTGCTGCTCCCGCCGTACCTGGTCACCGCGCCCCAGCAGGGCCTGGTCCGGTACGCCGCCGAGGTCACCGCCGCCACCGACCTCCCGGCGATCTTCTACCAGCGCGGCACCGCCCGCCTCACCGAGGACACCGCCGCCGAGATCGCCGCCCTGCCCAACGTCGTCGGCCTCAAGGACGGCCTCGGCGACCTGGAACGCCTGCACCGCATCGTGCGCCGCGTGCGCGCGAAGCAGCCGGAGTTCCAGTTCTTCAACGGGCTGCCCACCGCCGAGATGACCGCCCCCGCCTACCAGGGCATCGGCGTCGGCCTCTACTCCTCGGCCGTCTTCGCCTTCGCCCCCGAGATCGCCCTCGCCTTCCACCGGGCCCTCGCCGAAGGGGACACGGCGCTCGTCGCCACCCTCCTCGACGAGTTCTACGCCCCCCTCGTCGCCCTGCGCGACGAGGTACCCGGATACGCTGTCGCCCTGGTCAAGGCCGGAGTCAAGCTGCGCGGCCTGGACGCCGGCGGCGTCCGCGCCCCCCTCGTCGACCCGACCCCGGACCACCTCGACAGGCTCGCGAAACTCCTCGACCACGGACTGGAGACCGTCGCCGCATGAGCGCCACCCGCATCCGCGAACTGATCATCACCCCGATCGCGTTCTCCGACCCCCCGCTCCTCAACTCCAACGGCTGCCACGAACCCCTGGCCCTGCGGATCATCCTCCAACTCGTCCTGGAGGACGGCACGGTGGGCCTCGGCGAGTCCCCCGGCGGGACGGCTCGTCTGGAGCGACTTGAGATCGCCGCGAAGACGGTCGTCGGCATGGACGTCTTCGACGCGACCGCGATCGGCAAGGCCATCGACGCCGCGCTGCTTCCCACGGTGCCGTCCTCCCACGAGCGCGGCTGGACCCACTCCGCCGTCGAGGTCGCCTGCCTCGACGCCCAGGGCAAGCTCCTCGGCCGCCCGGTCAGCGACCTCCTCGGCGGCAAGGTCCGCGACTCCGTGCCGTTCGCGGCGTACCTCTTCTACAAGTGGGCCGAGCACCCCGAGCTGAACGGCCGCCCCGCGATCACCGACGACTGGGGCGCCGCCCTCGACCCCGCCGGGATCGTCGAGCAGGCCCGCCTCATGCACGAGCGGTACGGGTTCACGTCGTTCAAGCTGAAGGGCGGCGTCTTCCCGCCCGACGAGGAGATCGCCGCGATCCGCGCCCTGGCCGAGGCGTTCCCCGGCCGGCCGCTGCGCCTGGACCCCAACATCGCCTGGACCGTGGAGACTTCGCGGTACGTCGCCGAGCAGCTCGACGGCGTCCTGGAGTACCTGGAGGACCCGACCCGGGGCATCGAGGGGATGGCCGAGGTCGCGCGGACCGCGCCGATGCCGCTCGCCACCAACATGTGCGTCATCGCCTGGGAACACCTCAAGCCGGCCATCGAACAGAACGCGATCCAGGTCCTGCTGACGGACCACCACTACTGGGGCGGCCTGCGCCGCACCCGTGAACTCGCCGCCGTCTGCGAGGCGTTCGGCGTCAAGCTGTCCATGCACTCCAACTCGCACCTCGGCATCAGCCTCGCCGCGATGACCCACGTCGCCGCCGCGATCCCCAACCTCGACCACTCCTGCGACACCCACTACCCGTGGAACAGCGGCGACGAGGTCGTCGTGGGCGGCCCGCTGAAGATCGAGAACGGCGAGGTGAAGGTCCCGACCGGACCCGGCCTCGGCGTCGACCTCGACCACGACGTCCTGGAACGCCTGCACCGCCGCTACCTCGACTCCGGGATGCGCGGTCGCGACGACACCGGCTACATCCGTAACTTCCAGCCCGAGTACGAGCTGAGGCTGCCGCGCTGGTAGGTCCCTAGACTGCTGGACATGACACAGGAACTGGCCGCGGGGAAGTACCTCCTCATCACCAGCTACCGCAAGAACGGGACCGGTGTCCCGACGCCGGTGTGGGTGGTGCCCGACGGTGACGCGCTGGGCGCGTGGTCGGCGGCCGACTCCTGGAAGGTCAAGCGGATCAGGGCACGCGGCGACGTGCTGGTCGGCCCCTGCGACGCCCGGGGCAACCCGACGGGGAAGCAGGTCCCGGGCACGGCGGAGATCTGCGACGCGGAGACGACGGCCCGCTACCGGACGCTGATCGCCCGGAAGTACGGGCTCCTCGGGCGGCTCACCCTGCTCGGGAGCAGACTGCGGCGCGGGCTGGACGGCACGGTGGGAATCCGCATCACGCTGACCTGAAAGCTGAGATGAAAGCCGGCATGAAAGAGGGGTACGAGCCGCACGGCCCGTACCCCTCATCCCATGCGCGACGTCAGGACGCGTCCGTCACCGTCCCGACGACCCCCGTCCCCGGGAGCTCCTTGCCGTCCTGGTCGGTCAGCACGGCCCGCACCGACTCCACCGGCTCGGTCACCGAGTCCTTGACGGTCCGGATGTCGAAGTCCCCCGTGGTCTTCCCGGCCTCGACGGCCACCCACACCCAGACGTCCGCCTGGGACAGCGCGCGCTCCGGGTCGGGCTTCTGGCCCGAGTAGTCCGCCAGCCACTGCGGATCGACGTCCTTCGTGGACAGTTCGGTCCCCTCGGTCACCGGCACGAGCCGGATCGGGTGCCAGATGTCGACGTCCACGGCCGCCGACTGCGTGACCCGCCACAGCAGCGTCCCGCCCTCGGTCACCGTGTCGGTCACCGGCACCAGCGTCGCCGTGGGCGCCGGGTCGTCGTTCTGCGCGGTGACCCCGCCCCGGTGCTTGCCGACGACCGCGCCGCGCACCGCCTTGACGGCGATGTCCTGCTGCCGGTCGGGCCCGAACCGGGTGTCGCCCTTGACCGTCACCGGTACGTCGATGATGTTCGCGCCCGGCCGGACGGTCACCACCTTGTCCGTGGCCTTCCCGGACTCGGCGTCGAGGACGTAGTAGCGGACCTGCCCGCTGCCCTTCCCAGACACCTTCACCGGGATCCGGTAGGTACGCGTCCCGGAGTCACCCTCCAGGACGGTGAGCCGGCCGACGTCGACGCGCGGCATCGCGGCGACCTGCGCGGCGGGGGTACCGGCACGCCAGCCCCACGCGTCGATCAGCCACGCCTTGCCCGCCTTCGAACGCGGCGTGATCTCAAGGGACTTGACGCGCTTCAGGTCGAACGTCCTCGCCGTCTTCAGCGGGACCCGCACCTCGCGCGCCCAGTAGGACGCGGTCTGCGCGGAGCCGGGCAGCCCGTCCACGGTGACCTTGCCGAGCCCCGCGCGCCGGTTCGCGGAGTCGACGAGCGTGACGTCGAACTGCGTGCCCCGGGTGTTCGGCGGGACGAACACGCGCAGGGCGACCGAGGAGGAACCGGCCAGCGACAACGGCTTCGCGGGGGTGATCCGCGCCGCCGTGCCCGGCTTGGTCCAGGAGACGGCGACCGCGCGACGGCCGCTCTCCCGCTCGGTGTCCCACTGCGCGAAGTGCGGCGAGGAGCCCTTGGCCCGGTCGAGCCCGCAGCCCTTCTTCGCGTCGGGGGTGACCTCGTCGCACAGCCGCGCGCCGGACACGCTCACCGCGCCGTCGGGCAGGAACCCGGCACCCCGGTTCGCGCCGACCGCGTGCGTGAGGACCTGCGCCTTCCCGGCGGAGGCGGCGCGCACGGCACTGCCGTCGAGGAGCGGGCGGACCCGGTCGTCGCCGCCGACGAACAGGCGCGCGGCGGCGGCGATGTAGACCGCGCCGGCCTGGTGCTGCTGGTCGGCGGTGAGGCGGGTCGCCTTGCCGGGGGTGCAGACCGGGTCGGGCTGGTCGGGGTCGCTGCCGAAGTCGTCCCAGGCGGGGGCCTGCGCCTTGCCCGGCGTCCACTCCGTGTTGAAGTAGTTGTGGTTGGCGCCGGCCACGTACACCGCGCTGTGCAGCGCCTTGCCGTTGCTGACGCCGCGCGTGCCGTCGACGTACACCTCGCCCTGGAGGTCGGAGACGTCGCCGTCGCAGCCCGGGAGGATCGTCGCGGACGGGACGTCGGCCACCGGGTTCTGGCCGAAGATCGTCGGTCCGATCAGGACGGTGCCGCTGATGTGCCAGCGCGCCTTGCCGGGCGCGCCGTCCTCGGCGGGCGGCGGCGGGTAGAGGCTGTCCATCGCCGCGCGGTTGACGCCCTCGCCGCCGCGCGAGTGCCCGACGAGGAGCACCTTCGACAGGTCGGTCTTGGGCGCGCTGCGGACGACCGCGGGTGCGGACGACGGCTTCGCGGCCCAGGCGGCCCAGTCGGCCAGGTGGCGGCGGACCAGCGAGGAGCGGGCCTGGGCGCCCGCGTCCTCGGCCTCCCAGTCCTGGCCGTTGATGCCGTTCGCGGAGACGGAGACCGTCACATAGCCCTGGGACGCGAGGAGTTGCTGGTCCTTCACGTACCCCTGGTAGCTGGGGATCTCCTTGAAGCCCTTGGCGCACGGCCAGTCGCCGGTGGTGGCGTCGTCACCGCCGCCCGGCTTGAAGCACGTCGAGTGGCGGCCGTGCAGGAACAGCGCCACGGGACGCTTCCCGGCGGCACCCTTCGGCGCGATCACCAGGCCCCGCATCTCCACGGGCACCTTGAAGCCCGGGAGTTTCACGGAGGGCAGGGAGTACTCGCCGCGCGTCGTGCGGTACGGGCCAGGCTTGCCGGGGTCGACCGGGTTGGCCGGCAGCGCGGGGGCGGCCTGCGGGGCCGCGGTCTGCGGGGCGGCGAGGGAGGGCGAGGACCCGGACTCCTCGGCATCCAGGCGGCGACCGCTCGCCTGCACCTGGAGCCGCGTCAGCTGCTCGGCCTGCGCGGCGTCGTCGAGGGGGAGGGTGAACGTACGGCCGTCGGCGGCCGGTTCGGGCAGGCCCAGGAGCCGGCCGTTCGCGTGGAACTCCACGCGCGCGTCGCCCATGGGCACGGGCTGCGGCGCGCGCCACAGCAGATCATGGCCGGATATTCGCCAGCCGGGCGGAAGCGTGTTCGCCGCCTGCGGCGCGTCGTGCGCCGCGGCCAACCCCGGTGAACCCGCCAGGACCGCGAGCGCGGCCACAGCGGTGACACCTATTCGCCGGGAACGGGACAAGGGAGTTCCCTCCTCGCACATGGAGTGCGGGCGTCCCGTCGGAACCGGGTGCCTCGCACGTCACTGAGGATGCGAAGCATGTCCTATGGGTTGGCTGTGGGAACTCTGTTCGGATCAACAGCCGACGGTTTTCGGCCAGTTCTGAAACTTTCAAGAAGCTGTCGGGTCGGACGCCCGGCCCAACTACCAGGACCGGTACGGCTCGTCGACGAGCTGGAACACCGGCTCGCCCCGCACCGGGTCCTGAGCGGTCGTCAGCCGCACCCGGTCCCCGCTGTGGATCCCGATCGCCGGTCCGATGACCCGGCCCCGGACGACGAACCCCTCGGCCATCTCGACCATCGACACGTTCCGCGCGGCCGGGGTGTTGCGGTGCACGACCGTCGAGTGCCGGACCGTGCCGGTGCCCTCGGCGCGCTCCGTGCGCAGGTCGCTGCCCCGGCACACCGGGCACAGCAGGCGGTGGTACATCGCCGTACCGCAGTAGTTGCAGCGCTGGTAGAGGATCGCCTCGTGCTCGGCGGCGCGCCGGTCGAGTACGGCGGCCCCGCCGGCCGCCCGCTGCGTGGCGTTCGTGTGGTGGTACACGCTGATCGACTCCCTGCGCTCGCCCGGACGGAACACGAGCAGCGTATGGCACTCAGTGCCAGTCGTAAAGGCACTGCGTACCCCAGAAAGCTGCGTTTCAGCCGCGGCCGAGGGTCGTCTCGATCTCCTGGACCACACGCCAGAGCGGCGCACCCCGCCGGGAGACGACCACGACGACGTCCTCGGCGTCGTCCTGCGCGCGGGATGCGGGCGTGGCTTCGGGGGAGGCGTAGGTCGACTGGACGTACTCCAGCGCGTGGTCCACCATCGCGCTCGCGTCCCCCGTGCCGTCCGAACGCAGCCACGACCGCAGGGCGTTGTTGTGCGCCGCGACCACCGCCGCGGCGATGACGTCCGCGCGCAGGATCCCGTCCGGGAGCCCGGCGAACCGCTCGCGCAGATACTCGGCCAGCGCCCGCTCGTACCGCCACACGACCGACAGCTCGTAGGCCCGCAGCCCCGGGACGCGCTTGGTCAGCCGGTAGCGCTGGACGGAGAAGGAGGGGTTCTCGGCGTACATCCGCAGCACCAGGCGGGCCGCGTCGCACACCCGCCGCACCGGCTCGAACCCCGGCTCGTCCTCGGCGAGATACGCCGTCATGTCGGCGAGGCACCGCTCGTGGTCGGGGAAGACCACGTCCTCCTTGGACGGGAAGTACCGGAAGAAGGACCGCCGTCCGACCCCGGCGAGCGCCACGATGTCGTCCACCGTGGTCTGCTCGTACCCACGCTCCAGAAACAGCCGGAAGGCCGCCGCGACCAGCGCGTCCCGCATGGAGGGCTTGCTCATGGCAGGGAACGTAGCACGCGATGGCACTGAGTTCCCTGCCATGGAGGTACTGAGTGCTACTGCCGCTCGGCGGCCTCCACCACGTTCGTCAGCAGCATCGCCCGCGTCATCGGGCCGACCCCGCCGACCGGCGGCGAGTAGGAGCCCGCGACGTCGCTGACGTCCGGGTGGACGTCGCCGAGGATGCCCTCGACCGTGCGGGTCAGGCCGACGGACAGGACGGTCGCGCCGGGCTTGATCCAGTCCGGGGTGACGAGGTGGGCGACGCCGGCGGCGGCCACCACCACGTCGGCGACGCGCGCGTGCGCGGCGACGTCCTGCGTGGCCTCGTGGCACAGCGTCACCGTGGCGTGCTCGGTGGAGCGCGTCAGCATCAGGCCCAGCGGGCGGCCGACGGTGATGCCGCAGCCGATGACGCAGAACTGCTGGCCGGTGATGGCCACGTTGTTGCGGCGCAGCAGGTCGATGATGCCGCGCGGGGTGCAGGGCAGCGGGCCCGGGATGCCGAGGACCAGCCGGCCGAGGTTGGTGGGGTGCAGGCCGTCCGCGTCCTTGCGGGGGTCGATCAGTTCGAGGACCGCGTGCGTGTCGATGTGCGCGGGCAGCGGGAGCTGGACGATGAAGCCGGTGCAGGCCGGGTCCTCGTTGAGGCGCAGCACGGCCGCCTCGACGTCCGCCTGCGAGGCGTCGGAGGGGAGTTCGACGCGGAGGGAGGCGATGCCGACCT
>NZ_LIRL01000429.1 GCF_001419795.1 Streptomyces niveiscabiei | reverse complement strand
GGCCGCCGCGCTCGGCGGCGGCCCTGCTGGAGCTGGAACTGCCCTCAGGACCGACGCCGCCGAGCGCGGCGGCCGGCCTCATGGACGAGCACCGGCGCGCGCACCCCGAGGAGACGCCCCGGGAATGGCTGCTGGCCGTGCGCGAGCCCGCGCTCGACGCCGCGTACCAGGGGCTCCTGGAGAAGGGCATCGTGCAGGAGCAGGGGCGGCGCGTCCTCGGCGCGTTCGGCTCGGTGAAGCACCCGGTCACCGACGCGTCCGAACTCGTCGCGCTGCGCGGGCGGTTGACCGCCGTCCTCGCGGAGGGGCAGGAGCCGGACGAGCGTACGGCCGTCCTGCTCGCCGTCCTGCGCCACTCGGGGCTCACGGCCGTCCTCCCGCAGGGCTTCGACGAGCGGCTGACCGCGCTCACCGAGGAGCAGGGCCAGGCCGCCGAACTCGGCGACGCGATCCGGACGACGATCGGCGCGCTCACGGCGGTCATCGCCACGGCCGCGCTGTGACCGACCCGCAGTAACCACCCGCACCACCACTCGACTCGACCACGGGGGAAACAGTCGTGAGTGTTTCCGTACACACAACACCCTTGCCGGAGACCGGTGAGGACATCGAGAGCGTCGGACGGCTGCTGGACGAGCGGCTCCAGAAGCTCCAGGCGGAACAGCAGGAGATCCTGTCGTTCGGCTACTCCCTGATCCGGCAGTCGCTTCTGCGGCATCCCGCCGGGGAGTTGCGCAGGGACGACCGGAGCGTGTGCGACTGGGCCGTGGACCTCACGGGCCGGTCGCGGCGCGAGATCCTGACGATGCAGCCGGAGCGCACCCTCACACCGGAGGCGATCCTCGCCGCGCGCCGCGCCGGCCTGGCCTGCCTGCGGCGCGGGGTGACCGTGAAGGTGCTGGCCCAGAGACGGGCCCTGGCGGACGAGGCCGCGTCCGCGCTCTTCGCCGAGCTGATCCGGCACGGCGCGCAGGTCCGGCTCCTCGACGGCGAGTTCCAGCGCGTGCTGATCGCCGACCGGGAGACCGCACTCGTCCAGGCGGAGGGCGATACCGCTTCCGGCGCCTCGCCCGACGACACCGCACCCGGCCGCGCGCTCGTCGAGCAGGGGCCGCTCGCCGGCGTCCTCCTGTCGTTCTTCGACCTGTGCTGGTCGAAGGCGGTGGACGCGTCGACGCTCCTCGACCCCGTCCTGCTGGACGGCACGCACCTCAAGGTCCTCCAGGCCATGGCGCGCGCCGACAAGGACGAGGTCGGCGCACGCGAACTCGGCATCTCCGTCCGCACGTACCGGGGCCGGGTCGCCGAGCTGCTGAAGCACCTCCAGGCGGCGACCCGCTTCCAGGCGGCGCTACGGGCGAAGGAGCTGGGCCTCATCTGACGGGGGCCGGGGCCGGATGCCGGGGGCGGGCGCGGCGGAATGCGATACGCCGGCCCGCCCACCGGCATCCGACAGGCCCGCCCCTCCGCCGGACCCGCTCTCGGCCAGCTCCCTCACCAACCGCAGCACCCTCGGCTGCACCGAGGGCACCAACCCCGCTGCCCTGCGCGCGTGTTCGGCCCGGGAACACAGCAGGTTGCGGGCGATGGCGTACCGGCCCGCCGACGGCACCAGCACCAGTTCGTCGAAGAGGCGCACCTCGCCCGAGACCACGCGCCGGATCTCCTCGTCCAAGTCCCCGGTCCAGTCACGGGGTTTGACCAGCTCGCCGGACGCGTCCATCCGCCCGTACCACTCCCGCGTGTCCGCGAACACGGCCGCGCGGAACGCCTCGTCGTACTGTCCGGAGCGGAGTTCGCCCAGCAGGTCGTGGGCTCTGCGCGCGTCGTCGACGACCGCCAGCGGCAGCCGGTGCGGGCGGGCCATCCGGTTCCTGCGGGTGCCGCCGTCCATCAGCAGCGCCGCCGTCGGCTCGACGACCGTACGGAAGCTGTGGCCCGCGTCGGCGATCCGCAGCCACAGGTCCCAGTCCTCCAGGCCCGCGCCGCCCCGCCAGCCGCCGACGCCCTCCACGACACCGCGCCGGTGGCCCGCCCGCGACGGCTCGAACATCGGGCCCAGGAGCTGGAGTTGGGGGTGCCAGAAGGCGGACAGCGGGGCGAACTCGACGGCTTCGGCGCCAGCCGCGTCGTGGTACGTGCAGCCCGTCACCGCGAAGTCCGCGCCTGTGCGCAGGAGTTCGAGCAGGACGTCGAGGTGGCGGGGGCGCCAGAGGTCGTCGTGGTCGAGGTAGGCGATGAACTCGCCCTGGGCGAGGGCGAGTCCGGCGTTGCGCGGGGCGCTGGGGTGGCCGGTGCGGTCGAGGCGGTGGAGTTTCACGCGGGGGTCGGCGCGCGCCGCGTCCCGTACGTGGTCGTCCGTGTCGTCGTCGGAGCCGTCCGAGACGACGAGCAACTCCCAGTCCTGGACGGTCTGGGCGCGGACCGAGTCGATCGTCGCGGTGATCTCCGCGGACCTGTTGTACGTCGGGCAGATCACCGACACGAGCGGAGTCACAGGAACGCCAGGGGAGTTGAGGTGGCGCGGGCCAGCAGGACGCCTGCCGCGCCGGTCGCCAGGTCCGTCGTCAGGCGGACGTTCTCCAGGCCGAGGAACGCGGGGGCGCCCTCGTGCGGGACCTCGTACAGACCCAGGTGACGCGCCTCCGTTGTGCCGCCCAGCCGTGTCGCGGTCAGCAGGACGCCCGCGAAGCCGTGGAAGAGGCCCACGGTGTGGGGTACGCAGTCCAGGGCCGAGCGCAGGACGGTGTCGCAGGCCAACTCGTACCGCGCGTCGGGGCGTTGGTCGAGGTACTCCTTGAGGACCAGGGCCGTTCCGCCGCTCCCCGCCGCGAACGTGGGCCGCGTACCGGCCGAGCCGGGCGTCCAGCCGTCGTCCGTCCAGCCGAGGGCGCGCAGGTCGGCGTCCAGGAGGTCGTGGGCGGCGTCGAGGAGTGCGGTGTCGGGGGTGAGGGCGTGCAGGCGCAGCAGGAGCAGCGCGGTACCGGCCCGGCCGCGCAACAGCCCGGCCTCGCCCCGCCGGGGCGGACGCTCCGCCGCGCTCTCGACCAGGCGCTCGGCGTGGACGGTGGCCTGCTTGAGCGCGGCGTCGTCGCCGGTGGCGCGCGCGAAGTACAGCTGCGCGAGCCCGAGTCCGGCCCGCCCGTCGAGCAGCGTGTCGTTGACGGGCTCCCCCACACCCTCCAGAAGCGCGGCGGCGGAGTCGGTACGCCCGAGGTGCTGAAGGACACAGGCGACACCGGAGGTGCCGGTGTACAGGCCGGGGGCCGGATGGACGGTCCGCCGCGCACGTGGACTGGCTGGCGGAGGCCGCGCGGCGGACCGTCCATCCG
>NZ_LIRL01000428.1 GCF_001419795.1 Streptomyces niveiscabiei | reverse complement strand
ACTGCCCGCAGCTAGGTGAGCACAAGCTGCCGCTACGCGAACACCACCGTGCGGCGGCCGTTCAACAGGATCCTCCGCTCCGCGTGCCACTTCACCGCCCGCGCCAGCGCCTGGCACTCCACGTCGCGGCCGATCGCCACCAGCTGGTCCGGGGTGACGTCGTGGCCCACCCGCTCGACCTCCTGCTCGATGATCGGGCCCTCGTCGAGGTCGGCGGTGACGTAGTGGGCCGTGGCGCCGATCAGCTTCACGCCGCGCGTGTGCGCCTGGTGGTACGGCTTCGCGCCCTTGAAGCTGGGGAGGAAGGAGTGGTGGATGTTGATGATCCGGCCGCTGAGCTGCTTGCAGAGGTCGTCCGAGAGGACCTGCATGTAGCGCGCGAGGACCACCAGCTCGACGTGCTCGGCGCGGACGATCTCCAGGAGCCGGGCCTCGGCGTCGGACTTCGTGTCCTTCGTCACCGGGATGTGGTGGAAGGGGATGTTGTACGAGCCGACGAGTTCCGCGAAGTCCGTGTGGTTGGAGACGACCGCGGCGATGTCGACGGGCAGGGCGCCGGTGCGCGCGCGGAACAGCAGGTCGTTCAGGCAGTGGCCGAACTTGCTGACCATGAGGACGACGCGGGTGCGTTCGTCGGCGCGGTTGATCTGCCAGTCCATGTGGAACGAGTCGCCGATCGCGGCGAAGCTGGCGCGCAGCTTGTCGACGGTGACGGGTTCCTCCGCGGAGAAGTGGACGCGCATGAAGAACAGGCCCGTGTCGTGGTCGCCGAACTGCTGGCTGTCCTCGATGTTGCACCCGGTCATGAACAGGTAGCTGGACACGGCGTGCACGATGCCGGCCTTGTCGGGGCAGGAGAGGGTGAGGATGTACTGCCGGGCCGGAGCAGCGGCGGCGGGGCTGGACTGCGCGTTCATGTCGGACAGGGTCCCATAAGGCGCGCCTGCCGGGGCGGGTGGTTCAGTCCGTGGGCGCGAACGGCCACAGCGGACCCGCACCCGCCCACAGCCCTTAGACCGCCCGCGTGACGATCCGCAGCACCTCCAGCGTCTGCGGCGCCGCCTCCGGATCCTCCCCGTCGGCGACCGCCATCCGTACGTGCGCGTCCCGCGCCGCGCGCACCGCCTCGCCCCACCCGGCGTGGTCGAGGTAGGCGGAGACCGGCGCGTCCGGCCCCACCTGGTGCATGATCCGCAGGACCCGCAGGACGGCGGTGTCGACGAGGGCCGCCTCCTGGGAGTCGCGGAAGATCGTGCCGACGTATTTCTCGGCGGACCAGTTGTCGAGCCAGGTGTCCTCGACGAGGCGGTACACGGCGTCGGTGACGTCGCCGTACCCCTCGGCGCCGGCGAGCCAGACGCCCCGCTGGAAACCGGGATCGGAGAGCATGTGCAGCGCGGAGCGCACATTGCTGCGCCAGCGCCACCACGGCATGTCGTTGAGTGGCATGACGCCCATGGTGGATGAGCGACGGCCCCGACGGGAAGGGTTCTCCGGTCCTTGCAAGGTCATGGATCCTATGATCGCCGACACCCCGTACGGCCCCGCCTGCCACCCCCGCCCCACACTCCCCGCGCAATTCACCTCCGCGTCACCTCACGTCGACCGGGTGTGACTCCGGAGTTGGGGATGTGACGGAAGCGTGTGTGCCCATGACCGGCAGGCGACGCACGCGCAGCACCTTCCTCCCCGGGACCGGCCGCTTCACCAGGTCTGTCAGAACGAGAACGGCGACGCTGGTGGCCGGCGCGTCGCTGGTCGCCGGATGCGGGGTCGTCCCCGGTACCACGGGGGGTGCCGGGGACGGGCCCGTCGTGGTGATGACGTGGGCCCCGCAGGACACCGGCGCGACGAACAAGCCGGGCATGCCGGCCTTCGCGCAGGCGTACGCGCGCTGGGTGAACGACCACGGCGGCCTGGACGGCCGTGACCTCAAGATCCTGACCTGCAACGACCACAACGACACGGTGGGCGCGGCGCAGTGCGCGCGGCGGGCGGTCAAGGAGGGCGCGGTCGCGGTCGTCGGCTCGTACAGCCAGTACTCGAAGTCGTTCTTCCCGCCGCTGGAGGGCGCGGGTGTGCCGTACATAGGCGGCTACGGCGTCACCGAGGACGAGTTCAAGAGCCCCCTGTCGTACCCGGTGAACGGCGGCCAGCCGGCCCTGCTCGCGGGGCTCGGCGAGGAGCTGGCGAGGTCCTGCGGGCGGATCGCGCTGGTCCGGCCGGACACGATCGCGGGCGACTCGCAGCCGGTGATGCTGGACGCGGGCCTGGAGACGGGGGGCCACGCCGCGTCGGACGACCAGCGGGCCGCCGAGGACGCGGCCGAGTACGGTACGGCGGCCGAGGCCGCGCTCACGGTGGCGACCGGCGGGTCCGCGGCGAAGAAGGAGGGGTGTGTCGTACCGGCGCTCGGCGACCGGACGAGCATCTTCATGGACTCCTTCCGCCGGGTCCGCGACGAGTACCCCGAGGTGCGGACGGCGTCGGTGCTCGGCAGCGTCGACCAGCCGGAGATCGACTCGACGGGCGGGGCGGACGGGCCGTACGAGGGGGCGTACGTCACCGGCTGGTACCCCGTCGCGAGCGACAGGCGGTGGGACGAGATGAAGAAGATCATCAAGGAGGAGGCGTTCTCCGATACGCGGATCGACGCGGAGGACACGGGAGTGCAGACGACGTACCTCGCGTTCACGGTCCTCAAACAGGCCGTCGAGTCCCTCAAGGGTGAAGATGTGACGGCCAGTTCGCTGCGGAGCGCTCTCGACGACGGGCTGAAGGCCGGCACCGGCGGGCTCACTCCCACCCTCGACTGGGAGTTCTCCGGGCGCCTCGGGTCGGTCGGCTTCCCTCGGATGGTCAACGCGGCGGTGACGCTCCAAGTGGTGCGCCGGGGACGGCTGGTGGCCGCCCGCGAGGACTTCGTGGACGTGACGAAGTCGCTCCAGGCGGCGAGCCTGCGGTAGCTCCCGGAAACCTCAGAGCTGCGTCGGCTGGCGCTCCGTCAGCCCGTACTTCTTCGCGATGACGTTCCACAGCGCCGCCGCCTTCGCCTTCTGCTGCGTCGCCGTACCGCTCTCCCGGTTCCCGGCGGCCGTCTCGGGCGTCGTACGGGCCTGGCCCTTGCGGCAGCCCTTCTTGTCGCCGGCGACCTGGTCGGCCCAGGCGGCGTAGTGGTCGTCGGCGGCTGCGGAGGCGTGCCACGCCTTGGTGAGGGCTCCGGTGAGGGCCTCGTGGTCGGGGAGCTGGTCGACGGACAGGGCGGACAGCCTGGTCACCAGGTCGTTGCGCTGCCCGGCGGCCTCGCGCAGGTCGGCGGCGGCCTTGTCCAGGTTGTCGCACGCCTTGACGTCGGCGACCGCGCCGATCACCGTCGCGCGGCTGCTGCCGCTGTCCGCGAGCAGCTTGTCCAGCGCGGCGGCCTGCGCCTCGGCACCGTCCCCGGCCTTCGTGCCGGCGCCCTCGCCCGGGTCGGCGGACGCGGCGACGTTCGTGCTGCCCGCCTTGTCGTCGTTCCCGCCGCTGCCCATCAGGGCCCCGGCGCCTATCCCGACGGCCGCGAGCGCGACGCCCGCCGCGATGATCAACGGCACCTTGGAGCGGCTGCGGCCACCCCGGCCGCGCGCGTCGTCGTCGTAGTCGTACGAGGGCTGCCGGGCGTACGGCGCGGGGGCCTGCTGCCCGCCGTACGCCCGGCAGCCCT
>NZ_LIRL01000427.1 GCF_001419795.1 Streptomyces niveiscabiei | reverse complement strand
ACCACCCGGTGTCTGCTCGCGCTGGCCCAGCTGGACGCCGGGCAGGTGCGCGAGGAGCACCGGGTGGTGTCGGGTGAGGGGTTTCCGAGTGGTCCGTGGGGGCTGCTGGCCGAGGTGGAGCGGCGGGATCGGTTCAACCGGGAGGCGTATCACCGGGTGGTGCAGTTCCTGCTCGCGCGGGAGTGCGGGATCTGGTCGTCGCTGGCGGCGGTGCACGACTTCAGCCGCTACGTCACCGTCCAGCGGCCGGTCGGGTCGCCGCTGTTGCTGCTTCCCGCGTACGCGTATGTGGAGCGCAGGCGGCGCGGGGTGACGGACCGGGCGTGGCGGTTCTACTGGGCCGACGGGTCGATGCTCTCCTGCACGCTGGACGCCTTCCACCTCTGGTTCCGCGCGACCCCTGTGGTGGAGCGGTCGGTGGCGGACCTGAGTCTGCTCGCGTACGCGCTGTGGGCCGGCGATCGGCCCCGGGAGGCGGCCGAGGTGTTCGGCGCGCTGGAGCCGTACGCGTGCCACGAGCCGTGGGCGTCGGTCTACACCGGCTCCTCGCAGCCCGACCCCGGCAAGGCCCTGCTCCTGCGGGCGCGCGCCGAATCACGGTCGGCGGTCGGAGCCCGTCCATGACTCCCGTCCCGGCCCCTGCATGGCATGGCCCTGTCCATTTTCTCTCTGATGCGTGTTGTGGAGGCTTACCTGTGGCTCGTGTGCGTTCGGACCGCCTCGCGGTCCCCCGGAAACCCGACGAGGAGTACCTGCGGGAGCTGGGTTACCAGCCGGTCCTCGCGCGGCGGATGAAGCCGTTCGGGAACTTCGCGATCTCCGTCTCGGTGATCAGCGTGCTGTCCGGGTGCATGACCCTGTACGGGTTCGGCCTGATCACCGGCGGCCCGGCGGTGATGTTGTGGGGCTGGGTCGTGGTGGGCGCGATGGTGATGTTCGTCGGCTCCGGGCTCGCCGAGGTCACCTCCGCGTACCCGACGTCGGGTGCCCTGTACTACCAGGCGGAGCAGCTCGGCGGGCGGAAGTGGGGCTGGGTCGCCGGCTGGCTCAACCTCCTGGGCCTGCTGGGGGCGATCGCCGGGATCGACTACGGCGCCGCCCTGTTCACCGGCGCGTTCCTCAACCTCCAGTGGGGGATCACACCGACGCCGGGGAAGATCATGCTGGTCTTCCTGTGCATCCTCGCCCTGCACCTCACCCTGAACCTCTTCGGGGTGAGGCTGGTGAGCATCCTCAACAGCATCAGCGTCTGGTGGCACGCCGTCGGCGTCCTGGTCATCGTCGGCGCGCTCGCCGTCGTCCCCTCCCACCACCAGCCCGCTTCCTTCGTGTTCGGGGAGTTCGTCAACAACACCGGCTGGTCCAGCCCGGTCTACGTCATGTTCCTGGGACTGCTGCTCGCGCAGTACACGTTCTGCGGCTACGACGCCTCCGCGCACCTGAGCGAGGAGACCACCGACGCACAGGTGTCAGCGGCGCGCGGCATCATCCATGCGATCGGCTGGTCGTGGCTGGCCGGGTTCGTCCTCCTCGCGGGGCTGACCTTCGCGATCCAGGACTACGCGGGCACCGTGGCAACGGGGACGGGGGTTCCTCCGGCGCAGATCTTCCTCGACGCGGTCGGCCTCACCGGGGCCAAGCTGCTGCTCCTGGTCGTGATCGTGGCCCAGTTGTTCTGCGGCAACGCGGAGACAGCCGCGGCGAGCCGGATGGTGTTCGCGTTCTCCCGCGACGGCGCCCTCCCCGGCTCCGCCCAGTGGCGGCAGGTCGACGCCCGGACCGGCACCCCGCGCAAAGCCGTCCTGCTGGCCGTCGTCTGCGCCGCACTCCTCGCCCTGCCCAGCCTCTACAGCCCGGTCGCGTACGCGGCGATCACCAGCATCAACGTCATCGGCATCACCCCCGCCTACGCCATCCCCATCTACCTGCGCGTCAAGAACCGCGACCGCTTCCGCCCCGGACCATGGAACCTCGGGAGCTGGGGCGTGATCGTCGGCGTGGTCGCGGTGGTGTGGGTGGTATTCGTGACCGTCCTGTTCTGCCTCCCCCAGACCAACCCCATCTCCGTCGACACCTTCAACTACGCGCCCGTCGCGCTGGCCGTCGTCCTCCTGCTGGCCTGGGCGTGGTGGCACCGCCAGGGCAGTGCGTACAAGGTCCCGGTGCGGGACGGTTCGGCTGCCGCGTTCGAGGGCGAGGTGGTCTGAATGGCGACCGTGGAGAACCCGGAGGAGCTGCACGCCTCCGTGGAGGAGCGGCAGGTCGCGCAGGCTCTCCCGCTGGCCGCCCTGCGTGCGCGGATCATGGACGGGGAGATCGACACGGTACTGCTGGCCGTCCCCGATCTCCTGGGCCGGCTGAAGGGGAAGCGGTACGACGCGGGGTACTTCCTCAAGCGGGTCGCGCAGCGCACCGCGGAGATGTGCGCGTACGTCCTGGCCACCGACATCGCCATGACCCCGGCGGACGGGTTCGCCCTGACCTCGTGGGCGAGCGGCTACCAGGACCTCTCGGTGCGGCCGGACCTGACGACGATCCGGGTGACGCCGTGGATGCAGCGCACGGCCCTCGTTCTCGGTGACGCGGTCACCCACGAGGGGGCGCCGGTTCAGGTCGCGCCCCGGGAGATCCTGCGCCGCC
Organism: Streptomyces niveiscabiei; assembly: GCF_001419795.1. Lineage (GTDB taxonomy): Bacteria > Actinomycetota > Actinomycetes > Streptomycetales > Streptomycetaceae > Streptomyces > Streptomyces niveiscabiei. The sequence continues at coordinate 3,086 of NZ_LIRL01000427.1, read as the reverse complement.
AGCTTTCCCGGCTCGGGCGGCACGGCCTGTATCCCATGGTGGGCATCGAGACGGAGTTCTCCCTCTACCAGGACACCCACGACACGCTCGCGCATGCTCTGCACCCGGTGCAGGCGGGCAACCTCGACTACGCCCTCGACCACAACCCGCGCCTGGACCGGTTCCTTCGCCGCCTCCATCGGGGCCTGAAGGGCGCGGGGTTACCGGTGGAGGCGGTCAAGACGGAGGCCGGGCCCGGCCAGACCGAGGTGACCTTCCGCTACGGTCTCGCCCGGGACGCCTGCGACGGGCACCTGCTGTTCAAGCACGCCGTCCGCACGATCGGCGCGCGCACCGGGCTCGCCCCGACGTTCATGGCGGCCCCCGAGACCGGTCTCGCCAACGGGATGCACCTGCACGTCTCCCTGTGGTCCGGCCCCACCAACACCCTGGCCGGACTCGACGGCCGCCTCACCGGGACCGGTCGGCACGCCGTCGCCGGGCTGCTGGCCGGCCTGCCCCAGCTCGCACCTTTCTGGGCACCGAACACCAACTCCTACAAACGCTTCACGCCGGGTTCGTTCGCGCCGACCGCGTTCACCTGGGGGTACGACAACCGCACCTGCGCCGTCCGCGTCATCGGCAGCGAACGCCGAGGGCTCCGCCTGGAAGTACGGGTGCCGGGCGCGGACGCCAACCCCTACCTCGCCCTCGCCGCCGTCCTCGCCTCCATCGACCACGGCATCGAGCACGAACTCGCCCCCGGCCCACCGCAGACCGGCAACACCCACCAGACGGTGGACGGCCTTCAGGTTCCCGCCACCCTGGCCGACGCGCTCGCCGAATTCGGAGACAGCGACCTCGCCCATGAGGCGTTCGGTCCCGCGGTCGTCGAGCACTACGCCCACCTCGCCGAACTCGAACTCGACCACCAGGAGCGTGAGGTCACCGACGTCGAACGACGCCGCTGGCTGGCCCACGCCTGACGTCCCGCGCACGGCACCCCCCGTGGAGATTCCCCTCCGCCGTGCACGGGTTCCCCGGGCCCCGCCGCCGGGCCGCTCAACCTCCCCCGTGGAGGGCGCGGCGGCGGGGCCATCCCCCTCCTGATTGTTCCTCGGCGCGTGGATGTTTCCCGCGTGCCGGTCCTTCACAGAAACGAACGGCTGACGTGACGCAATTCAAGTGGCCTCCTCCGCGTATCGCGCTCTCCGACGAGGTGAGAAAGGCGTGCGGGGCGGAGCTGAAACGCAAGTACGACGCCGGCACGGTCTCGATACGGGCCCTGATGGACGAGTGCGGACGCTCCTACGGGTTCGTCCACCGCGCCCTGAAGGAGGCGGGAACCCGGTTCGCGCCCCGGGGAGGCCGGACGTCGGAAGGCCTGAACCGCAGGCCCTTGCAGGTGCTGCGGCTCCTTGCCGACGGCGGGACGCCGAAGACGATGGCGCAGGACCTCGGCATCACGGTGAACACGGCCCGCTTCCACCTGACGCACGTCCTGCGCAGGACCGGCGCGGGCAGCGGGAGTTCGGCGCGCCCGGCGGCCGTGAACACCGCCTACACCACCGGGCTCCTGCCCCGGCCCGCCCTCCTCACCGACCGCGTCCGCCTCACCCACCGCCAGCGCGGCCTGATCCCACTGCTGGCCCAGGGCCTGACCGTCGAAGAGATCGCCGCCACGCTGGACCGCACGCCCCGCCAGGCGCTCGCAGAACTCAGGGAACTGGAGAAGGTGCTGGGAGCGAGGTCGCCCGCGCACGTCATCACGAAGGCGTGGCAGTACGGCCTGGCACCCTCCACCGACCCGGTGCGGGAGGAGGCCCGGTGACCGCCCCCGACCTCACGCCCTCACAGCGGCGGGCCGTCGCCCTGGCCGCAGAGGGCTTGCGCTGCCGGGAGATCCGGGCCCGGCTCGCCCTGGAGCACCTGCCCGTCCCCCACGCCGGCCTGGGCCCCCTGTGGTCCACAGCCGCACAGAAACTGGGCCTTCCCGACGAGTCAATGAAGGGACGGCAGCCTCAGCTGGTCTACCGCGCGTACACCCGTGGCTGCCTCGACCTCCCCGAGCCCGACGACCCCGGCCCGCTGCCGGCCGACCTCCTCGCCATGCTGCGCACCCTCACCACAGGGCGCACCCTCAGGGACCACGCCGTCACGATGGGGGTGTCGCTGCCCCAGGTCGAGTACCTGGTCCGGCACACACGGCGCAGGCTCGGCGACGTGTCCCTGGCCGGCCTGGTCTACCGGGCCCTGCCGCAACTGCCGTCCGGCCAGCACACCACACCGGGCGACGGGCCCGGACCGGACGGCAGCACGCCGGTCGTGGACAGCCTCCAGGCCGAACTCCCCGGCGACCTCGCCGCGGTGGCGGCGGGCCGGGACTGGGCACGGAACGTGTGTACCGCCCTCGGCTGGACCGGACCCGACCTGCGCGCCGGCGAAGTCGCCGCCCACCTCACCGCCAACGCCGTCCACCACGGCCTGCCCCGCACCGTCCCCCCGCAGTGCCACCTGCTGATGCGCGCGGCGGTGACCGAGAACGGCGACCTGATCCTCGACGTCACCGACCACAACCCGCGCTTCCCCCGCTTCGACCACGAACGGCAGGCCGCAAGCGGCCGGGGCATGCGCCGCCTCGCCCGCCTCGACGTCCAGCTCAGCTGGTTCCCCTGCCCCAACGGCATCGGCAAGACCGTCCGCGCCATCCTCCCCGGCGCCAAGGAGACCAGATGACGAACGGCCGGCGCAGGTGGCGCAGCCTCGGGCTCGAACTCGGCGGGTTCACCGCACCGCCGGTACCCGAGAACGACGACGAAGAAGAGGAAGACGTGCTGACCGTCGCCGACATCCGGGCCCTGGACCGGCCCCCGGGACGGCCCCGGACGTCCCGGGGGCCGGTCCAGGGCCCGGATGTCGGCGACGGTCAGCACGTCTTCCTCTTCTTCGTCGTCGTTCTCGGGTACCGGCGGTGCGGTGAACCCGCCGAGTTCGAGCCCGAGGCTGCGCCACCTGCGCCGGCCGTTCGTCATCTGGTCTCCTTGGCGCCGGGGAGGATGGCGCGGACGGTCTTGCCGATGCCGTTGGGGCAGGGGAACCAGCTGAGC
>NZ_LIRL01000426.1:310-12706 GCF_001419795.1 Streptomyces niveiscabiei | reverse complement strand
GTGGGGAGGAGGGCGTTCTTGGGGGTGATGGTGCCGTCGTCGGAGACGCCGTACAACGCGTCGTAGATGTTGCGGACCGCCGGGCCGGACGCGCCGGAGCCGGTGCCGCCCTGGGAGATCGTCATCACGATCGCGTAGTCCTTGGTGTACGTCGCGAACCAGGACGTCGTCTGCTTGCCGTAGACCTCGGCGGTACCCGTCTTCGCGTGCATCGGGATCTTCGCCTGGGGCCAGCCGACCTGGGCGAAGCGCCAGGCGGCGGTGCCTTCGGTGGCGACGCCGGCGAGGGCCTCGTCCATGTGGGCGAGGGTGGTCTTGCTTATGGGCAGCTTGCCGTGGGACTGGGGCTTGATCTCGGTGGTCGTCTTGCCGTCGGGGCTGATGACGGCCTTGCCCACGGTCGGGTTCCAGAGGGTGCCGCCGTTGGAGATCGCCGCGTAGATCGTGGCCATCTGGATCGGCGTGACGAGGGTGTCGCCCTGTCCGATGGAGTAGTTGATCTCGTCACCGGCGCGCATCTGGTTGCCTTCGAGGCAGTTCTCGTACGCGATCTGCTCGACGTACGAGCCGCCCTTCTTGCCCTGCTTGCACCAGGCGTCCTTGTTGGCCTTCCAGTAGCTCTGCTTCCACTGGCGGTCGGGGACGCGGCCGGTGACCTCGTTGGGGAGGTCGATGCCGGTCTCCTTGCCGAGGCCGAACTGGTGGGCCGCCTTGAAGAAGTAGTCGTTGGGGTTCTTCGGCTTGATGCCGCCGTCCTTCTGCCACTCCCGGTGCGCCAGGCCGTAGAAGACGGTGTCGCAGGAGACTTCGAGGGCGCGGCCGAGGCTGATCGGGCCGAAGTTCTCCGACTCGAAGTTCTTGAAGACCTGCCCGCCCACCGAGTACGAACTCGTGCACGGGTAGCGGCCGTTGAAGTCGTAGCCCGCCTCCACCGCCGCCGCCGTGGAGATCACCTTGAAGGTGGAGCCCGGTGCCGACTGACCCTGTATGGCCCTGTTGAGCAGCGGGTAGTTGGAGTCCTTGCCGGTGAGCGCCTGGTAGTCCTTGGCGGAGATCCCGCCGACCCACGCGTTCGGGTCGTACGTCGGGTTCGAGGCCATCGCGACGATGCGGCCGGTCTTGGCCTCCATCACGACGACGGCGCCGGAGTCCGCCTTGTAGCGCTCATTGGTGTTGCGGTCCCACTGCTTGCGGGCTTCCTTCATCGCGTCGTTCAGCTCGTACTCCGCGACCCGCTGGACCCGGGCGTCGATGCTGGTGACGAGGTTGTCGCCGGGCTGCGCCGGGGTCGCCTCGGCCTGGCCGATGACGCGGCCGAGGTTGTCGACCTCGTAGCGCGTGACGCCCGCCTTGCCGCGCAGTTCCTTGTCGTACTCCCGCTCCAGGCCCGACCTGCCGACCTGGTCGGAGCGCAGGTACGGCGAGTCGCTGTCCTTGGCCTGCTGGATCTCGTCGTCCGTGACCGGCGAGAGGTAGCCGAGGACCTGCGCGGTGTTGGACTTTCCGGGGCCGGGGTAGCGGCGGACCGCTTCCGGTTCGGCGGTGATGCCGGGGAAGTCCTCGGCGCGCTCGCGGATCTGGAGGGCCTGCTTGGCGGTGGCCTCGTCGGTGATCGGGATCGGCTGGTAGGGCGAGCCGTTCCAGCAGGGCTGGGGGGTCTGGGCGTCGCAGAGGCGGACCTTCTGCTGGACCTCCTCGGGCGTCATACCGAGCACGCCCGCGAGTTTGGCGAGGACCGCCTTGCCGTCGTCCTTCTGCTTGAGCAGGTCGGTGCGCGACGCGGAGACCACGAGCCGGGTCTCGTTGTCGGCGAGGGGCACGCCCCGCGCGTCCAGGATCGAGCCGCGCACCGCCGGCTGCACGACCTGCTGGACGTGGTTGCCGGACGCTTCCTTCGCGTACTCGTCGCCCTCCCGGATCTGGAGGTACCACAGGCGCCCGCCGAGCGTCGCGAGCAGGGAGAGGACGAGGATCTGGATCACCACGAGCCGCGTCTGCACCCTGGGCGTCCGCCCGGTCTCCGGGATGTTCGTCACTGCCGCCCCCTCCCAACGCCTGCCACGCCGTGAATCGAATGTCCGTACGCCTCATGAACGGCCGGGCCACCCGCCCGCGTTCCGCCCGCGTTCACCCCTGCGGGTGAATTCCGCCCAGAAATCTCAGCCCCGCTCGACTCCCCCACCCTCACAGCCGCTTCACCCCTTTGATCCGGCCCGTGCGCGCGGCCGACCTCTTCGCCGCCTTCATCTTCAGCCCGCTCCCCCGCTGCCCCCCGATCCGCAGCCCGGTCCCGGAGGACAGCCACCCGGCGGACACGTCCCGCGCCTTGGACGCCGAACTCGCCTCGGCCAGCGGGTCGTTGTCGGCGCGCCGGGCCAGGAACATCACGGCGGGCACGACGAACGGCGCGAGCAGCAGGTCGTACAGAGCGGCGCTGAACAGCAGCCCCCCGATCCCGACGTGCCGGGCGGAGGTGTCGCCGACGAGCGCTCCGACGGCGGCGTACAGCAGCGTCGAGCCGATCGCGGCGGCGACGACGACCAGCATCGGAGCGGTGGCCGACTTCAGCCGGCCGGTCTCCGGTTTGATCAGCCCGGCCGCGTACCCGATGACGCTGAGGACGAGGGCGTACCGTCCGGCGGCGTGGTCGGCGGGTGGCGCGAGGTCCGCGAGGAGACCCGCGCCGAAGCCGATGAGGGCGCCGCTGGTGTGGCCGTAGACCATCGCGAGGCCGAGGACCGTGAGGAGCAGCAGGTCGGGGACGGCGCCGGGGAGGTGGAGCCGGGCCAGGACGCTGACCTGGACGACGAGGGCCACGACGACGAGGGTCGTGGAGAGCAGGATGCGGTTGACGCGCATGGGGGTTTCAGCTCCTACTGCTCTTGCTGGTCGTTGGTCCGGCCCTGGTCCGGTGCCGCGGCTCCCGGTGTCACCGTGACGGTGACCGTCGGCGTGGGCACGGGCTTCGGCTTGGCCGGCAGGACCGTGTCGCGCGGGTCCTTCTTCGGCGCCTCGACGACCACCCCCACGATGTCCAGCTTGGTGAAGCTGACGTACGGCGTGACGTACAGCGTCCGCGTCAGGTCGCCCCCGGAGGGGTCGACGCGGGACACGATGCCGACCGGTACGCCCGGTACGAACGGCTTGTCGGCCTGGGAGCCGAAGGTGACCAGCCGGTCGCCCTTCTTCACCTCGGCCTTGCCGTTGAGCAGTTCGACGCGCAGCGGCCGGTCGCCCTGCCCGGACGCGAACCCGAGTTCGTCGGACGCCTCCATGCGCGTACCGACCGTGAAGTCGGGGTCGTTGGCGAGGAGCACGGTCGACGCGTTGGGGCCGACGGTCGTGACGCGGCCGACGAGGCCGTCCCCGTTGAGGACGGTCATGTCGCGCTGGATGCCGTCGCTGGCGCCGACGTCGATGGTGATCGTCCAGGAGAAGCCCTGGGCCGCCCCTATGGCGATGACCTGTGCGCCCTTGATGCCGTACTGGCCCTCGCCGGCGATCTTCAGCATCCGGTCGAGCTGGCCGAGGCGGCTGCGGTTGCGGTCGTCGCTGCCGAGCTTCGCCTTGAGGGCCGCGTTCTCCTTCTCCAGGGCGGCGAGCCGGTCGTGGCGCTTGCCGGAGTCGCGTACGGCGGAGACCGCGTTGCCGACGGGGTCGACGGCCGAGGCGACGCCGTTCTCGATGGGTCCGAAGACCGTCGCGGCGGCCTGCCGGGCGCCGTCGACCGGAGAGTCCTCACCTCCCCTGATGTCGACCGTGATCAGCGCGAACGAGACGGCGACCAGCAGTACCAGGAGCAGCCGGCTCTCTCGTGTGTCCCTCACGTGCGGCGGCCGTGCCTTCCTCATAGGAATTGCGGGAATTACGGGAATGGGGGGAACTGGGGAAGCTTATGCCTCTATACCAACGATCCGCCGCACGAGAGGAGATCGTCTCGTACGGCGGAATCGACGTGTCACGTCATCTGCGCGGCGCGGCGTCCAGCACCTGCTGGAGCGCCTCGAACTCCTCGACGCACTTGCCGGAGCCGAGCGCGACACTGTCCAGCGGGTCCTCGGCGATGTGGATCGGCATGCCGGTCTCACGGCGCAGCCGCTCGTCGAGGCCGCGCAGCAGGGCGCCGCCGCCGGTGAGGACGATGCCGCGGTCCATGATGTCGCCGGACAGCTCGGGCGGGCACTTGTCGAGGGTCGTCTTCACCGCGTCGACGATCGCGTTGACGGGTTCCTCGATCGCCTTGCGGACCTCGGCGGCCGAGATGACGACCGTCTTGGGCAGGCCGGAGACGAGGTCACGGCCGCGGATCTCGGTGTGCTCGTCGTCGTCGAGGTCGTACGCCGAACCGATCGTGATCTTGATCTGCTCGGCGGTGCGCTCACCGAGGAGGAGGGAGTACTCCTTCTTGATGTGCTGGATGATCGCGTTGTCCAGCTCGTCGCCGGCGACGCGGATGGACTGGGCGGTGACGATGCCGCCGAGGGAGATGACCGCGACCTCGGTGGTGCCGCCGCCGATGTCGACGACCATGTTGCCCGTGGCCTCGTGGACCGGCAGGCCCGAGCCGATGGCCGCGGCCATGGGCTCCTCGATGATGTGCACCTGGCGGGCGCCGGCCTGCGTCGACGCCTCGATGACGGCGCGGCGCTCGACGCCGGTGATGCCGCTGGGCACGCACACGACGACGCGGGGGCGGGCGAGGTAGCGGCGCTTGTGGATCTTCAGGATGAAGTAGCGCAGCATCCGCTCGGTGATCTCGAAGTCGGCGATCACGCCGTCCTTGAGCGGACGTACGGCGACGATGTTGCCGGGGGTGCGGCCGATCATCTTCTTCGCCTCGGCGCCGACCGCGAGGATCCCACCGGTGTTGGTGTTGATCGCGACCACGGACGGCTCGTTGAGGACGATCCCGCGACCCCTGACGTACACCAGCGTGTTGGCGGTCCCGAGGTCGACAGCCATGTCACGGCCGATGAACGACATTGAGTTCCCCATCAGGATTCGTCTGGCCTTCCCACGAGCTTTTGAGGGCTTTTCAGGACGGCGAAGTGGGTGCGGTGACGTGAAGGCTTACATCGTAGACGCGCCTTCACGGACACCGCGCGAGGGTCTTCGCCATTGTCAGCACGTGCCGACCCGCCTCGCTTGTGGAGACGGTCCATCGGGGGCACGCGTTCCCCCGATCGGCACCGCATATGCCGAAGGACGGCCGAAAATGTACGGCCGCCCTCAGGCTGACGAACAGACGATCTGACCCGGTGTCAGAAACGTCCACGAAAACTCCTGAAGTGTTCATGGACGCCGTTGTACGAAGGTCAGGCGCGGCCCGGGAAGAACAGCTTGACCTCGCGTTCCGCCGACTCCTCCGAGTCCGAGGCGTGGATCAGGTTCTCCCGGACGATGACCCCGAAGTCGCCCCGGATCGAGCCGGGCGCGGCGGCGATCGGGTCCGTCGGACCGGCCAGCTGGCGCACGCCCTCGATGACCCGCTCGCCCTCGACGATCAGCGCGACGACCGGACCGGACGCCATGAACTCGACCAGCGGCTCGTAGAACGGCCGGCCCACGTGCTCCGCGTAGTGCTGCTCCAGGATCGCCCGGTCCAGCGTCCGCAGCTCCAGCGCGGTGATCCGCCAGTCCGCCTTGCGCTCGATACGGCCGATGATCTCGCCGGTCAGGCCACGACGAACGGCGTCGGGCTTGAGGAGGACGAGGGTGCGCTGGCTCACTGAAGGGCTCCTTCGCTGCTGATGTGCGGTGTCACGAGGCTACAGGGCGTGTCGGCACCGCCGTCACGCAGCGTCAGGTGTAGTGGAGGCCGCCTGCGCGGCGAACCTCGCCCTCGCCTCGTCGACCTTGCGGCCGTAGTGCACCGACGCGCCCCACAGGGCCGCGAAGACCGCGCCCATGAAGAACATCAGCGGGACGAAGACGCCGGAGACGATCAGGGCGAGCTGGAGCCCCCAGCCGAGGGCGACACCGCCGGGGCGGGTGACCAGGCCGCACAGCAGGACGCTCAGGAACATCAGCGTCCCGCAAACCGTCCAGACCGTGCCCATCGACAGGTCCGGGTCCTTCATCGCGACCAAGCCGGCGAAACCGATCAAGAAGAATTCGCCCACCAGCGTCGACGAACAGAGCGTGCGCATCCCTCAGCGCCTTCCCAGGAGCAGGCGGGCCTCGCCCACCGTGATGACCGAACCGGTGACCAGGACGCCCGCGCCGGAGAACTCGCCGTCCTCCTCGGCCAGGGTGATCGCGGTCTCCAGGGCGTCGGGGAGACGGGGCTCGACCTGGACCCTGTCCTCGCCGAAGATCTCCACGGCAACAGCGGCGAGCGCATCCGCGTCCATCGCGCGCGCCGTCGAGTTCTGCGTGACCACGATCTCCGCGAAGATCGGCTCGAACGCCTCCAGCAGGCCCCGTACGTCCTTGTCGCCGGCCGCGCCGACCACGCCGATCAGCTTGCTGAAGTCGAAGACCTCGCTGATCGCGTCCGCGGTCACGCGCGCGCCCGCAGGGTTGTGCGCGGCGTCCAGGACGACCGTCGGGGAGCGGCGGACGACCTCCAGGCGGCCGGGGGACGTGACCTTCGCGAACGCCTTGCGGACGACCTCGATGTCCAGGGGCTCCGCGCGGGCCGCGCCGACGCCGAAGAACGCCTCCACCGCGGCGAGCGCGACCGCCGCGTTGTGCGCCTGGTGCGCGCCGTGCAGCGGGACGAAGACCTCGGGGTACTCGCCGCCGAGCCCGCGCAGCGTCATCAGCTGGCCGCCCACCGCGACCTGCCGCTCCACGACGCCGAACTCCAGGCCCTCGCGCGCGACCGTCGCGTCCACCTCGACCGCGCGCTTCAGCAGGACCTGCGCCGCGTCCACCGGCTGCTGGGCCAGGATCACCGTCGCGTCCTGCTTGATGACGCCGCCCTTCTCGCCCGCGATCTGCGCCGGGGTCGAGCCGAGGCGGTCCGTGTGGTCCAGGGAGATGGGGGTGATCACCGCGACGTCCGCGTCGATCACGTTCGTCGCGTCCCATGTGCCGCCCATGCCGACCTCGACGACCGCGACGTCGACCGGCGCGTCAGCGAACGCCGCGTACGCCATGCCCGTCATCACCTCGAAGAAGGACAGGCGGTACTGCTCCTTCGCGTCCACCATCTCCACGTACGGCTTGATGTCCTCGTACGTCTCGACGAACCGCTCCGCCGACATGGGGGCGCCGTCCAGGCTGATGCGCTCGGTGATCGACTGGACGTGCGGGGAGGTGTACCGGCCCGTCCGCAGCTCGAACGCGCCGAGCAGCGACTCGATCATCCTCGCCGTGGACGTCTTGCCGTTCGTGCCCGTGATGTGGATCGACGGGTACGCGTTCTGGGGCTCCCCCAGGACGTCCATCAGCGCGGCGATCCTCTTGACCGACGGCTCCAGCTTCGTCTCGCCCCAGCGGGTCGCCAGCTCCGCCTCGACGCCGCGCAGCGCCTTGTCGACCTCGGGGTCGGCGGGACGACCGGGCACGTCGTCGCCCTCCGGCTGGCCCCCCTGGGTACGCAACGTCCGGCTCCCCGCCTCGATGACCGCGAGGTCGGGGTCTCGGTCGGTCTCGGCGGCGATGATCTCGTCGAACGGGTCGCTTTGTGTCACGTGAGCCAGTCTACGGACGAGGTGTGACAGTGCGCCCAAGGAGTGGGGGGTACAGCGAGAACGGCTGGTGCGGGGTGCGTCGTGGCTGGTCGCGCCCACGCGGCGGTAGCCGCAAATTGACACAGCCCCGCGCCCCTAAAAGACCGCGAGTCGCCCGGCATCAGAAAGGCCCCGGTACTTTCGTAGTACCGGGGCCCTCTGCCTTGCTTACGCCTGCGGCAGGTTCTCCAGCTGGGTCGTGATCCGTGCGATGTCCGCCTCCGCCTTGGTCAGGCGGGCCTTGATCTTGTCGACCACCTGGTCCGGGGCCTTCGCGAGGAACGCCTCGTTGCCGAGCTTCTTCTCGGCGTCGGACTTCTCCTTCTCGGCCGCGCCCAGGTCCTTCGTGAGGCGCTTGCGCTCCGCCTCGACGTCGATCGTGCCGGAGAGGTCGAGGGCGACCGAGGCGCCGGCCACGGGCAGCGTCGCCGTTGCCGCGAACTCTTCTGTTTCCGGCTGGAGTCGGAGGAGTTGGCGGATGGCGGCCTCGTGGGCGGAGAGGGGGGTGCCGTCCAGGGTGAGGCGGGCCGGGACCTTCTGGCCGTCCTTGAGGCCCTGCTCCTTGCGGAAGCGGCGGACTTCGGTGACGACCTGCTGGACGAGGGCGATCTCCTGCTCGGCGGCGTCGTCGCGGAAGCCCGAGTCGGTGGGCCAGGATGCCGTGACCAGCGTTTCGCCGCCCGTCAGCGTCGTCCACAGGGTGTCGGTGACGAAGGGGATGACGGGGTGCAGGATGCGCAGCATGACGTCCAGGACCTCGCCCAGGACGCGCGCCGAGACCTTCGCCTGGTCGCCGCCCGCGAAGAACGTCGGCTTGGACAGTTCGACGTACCAGTCGAAGACCTCGTCCCACGCGAAGTGGTAGAGGGCCTCGCTGAGCTTGGCGAACTGGAAGTCGTCGTAGAAGGCGTCGACTTCGGCGACGGTCTTGTTGAGGCGGGAGAGGATCCAGCGGTCGGTGGCCGACAGCTGGTCGACCGGCGGGAGTTCGCCTTCGACCGTCGCGCCGTTCATGAGGGCGAACCGGGTCGCGTTCCACACCTTGTTGGTGAAGTTGCGGGACGCCTGGACCCAGTCCTCGCCGATCGGCACGTCCGCGCCGGGGTTGGCGCCCTTGGCGAGGGTGAAGCGGACGGCGTCGGAGCCGTACTTGTCCATCCAGACCAGGGGGTCGACGGCGTTGGGGTTGGACTTGGACATCTTCTTGCCGAACTCGTCGCGGACGAGGCCGGTCAGGGCGATGGTCTTGAAGGGGACCTCGCCGTCCATCGCGTAGAGGCCGAACATCATCATCCGGGCGACCCAGAAGAAGATGATGTCGTGGCCGGTGAGCAGGACATCGGTCGAGTAGAACTTCTCCAGGTCGGGCGTCTTCTCGGGCCAGCCGAGGGTGGAGAAGGGCCACAGGCCGGAGGAGAACCAGGTGTCGAGGACGTCGGCGTCCTGGGTCCAGCCCTCGCCCGTGGGCGGCTGCTCGTCGGGGCCCACGCAGACGACCTCGCCGTCGGGGCCGTACCAGATCGGGATGCGGTGGCCCCACCACAGCTGGCGCGAGATGCACCAGTCGTGCATGTTGTCGACCCAGTCGAAGTACCGCTTCGACATGTCCTCGGGGTGGATGGCGACGCGCCCGTCCCGGACGGCGTCACCGGCGGCCTTGGCGAGCGGCGCGACCTTGACCCACCACTGCATGGACAGCCGGGGTTCGACGGTCGTCTTGCAGCGCGAGCAGTGGCCCACGGAGTGCATGTACGGCCGCTTCTCGGCGACGATCCGCCCCTGTTCCTTGAGCGCGCCGACGACGGCGGAGCGCGCCTCGAAGCGGTCGAGGCCGAGGAAGGGGCCGTGGACGGTGATCACGCCGCGCTCGTCCATGACCGTCAGGTTCGGCAGGTCGTGCCGGCGGCCGATCTCGAAGTCGTTCGGGTCGTGCGCCGGGGTCACCTTGACGGCGCCGGTGCCGAACTCGGGGTCGACGTGGGTGTCGGCGACGACCGGGATCGTGCGGTCGGTCAGCGGGAGCTTGATGCGCTTGCCGACGAGGTGCTTGTACCGCTCGTCGTCGGGGTGGACGGCGACGGCCGTGTCCCCGAGCATCGTCTCCGCGCGGGTCGTCGCGACGACGAGGCTGTCCTCGCCCTCGCCGTACCGGATGGAGACCAGCTCGCCGGCGTCCTCCTGGTACTCGACCTCGATGTCCGAGATGGCGGTGAGGCAGCGCGGGCACCAGTTGATGATGCGCTCGGCGCGGTAGATCAGCTCGTCGTCGTAGAGGCGCTTGAAGATGGTCTGGACGGCCTTGGAGAGGCCCTCGTCCATGGTGAAGCGCTCGCGGGACCAGTCGACGCCGTCGCCGAGGCGGCGCATCTGGCCGAGGATCTTGCCGCCGTACTCGTCCTTCCACTGCCACACGCGCGCGGTGAACTCCTCGCGCCCGAGGTCGTGGCGGGACTTGCCCTCCTCGGCGAGCTGCTGCTCGACCTTGTTCTGGGTGGCGATGCCCGCGTGGTCCATGCCGGGCAGCCACAGGGACTCGAAGCCCTGCATGCGCTTGCGGCGGGTGAGCGCGTCCATCAGCGTGTGCTGGAAGGCGTGGCCCAGGTGCAGGGAGCCGGTGACGTTCGGCGGGGGGATGACGATCGTGTACGGCGGCTTCTCGCTGTCCGCGTGCGCCTCGAAGTAGCCCCGCTCCACCCAGCGCTCGTACAGCGGCCCCTCTACCTCGGCCGGCGCGTACTGGGTCGGCAGGTCGGTGGCGGGCGCTGTGTGCTGCTGAGAGTTCTCGGTCACGCCGCCAGTTTAAAGGGGTCGCGGGACTGTCCAGAACTCGATTGTTCTGTAACGGGACGCACCCCGATGCCGGGAGTTCCCCGCGCCTGAGCCAGGATGTCAGGAGCACATAAAAGCATCTGGAGGGGTACCCAGAATGAGCAACAACCAGCCGGGTCCGTACGGCGGTCCGCCGCAGCAGTCCGGTCCGTACGGCGGCCAGCCGGGCCCGTACGGCCAGCCGCAGGCGCCGCAGCCCGGCTACGGGTACCCCCAGGGTGGCGGTGTGCCGCCGCAGCCCAACCCCTACAGCCAGCCCACCCAGCCGATGGGGCAGGTGGCCTACGGCCAGCAGCCGCCGTACGGGCAGCAGCCTCCCTACGGCGCTCCGCCGATGCAGCAACCCCCCGCCCCCGCCGGGAAGAAGAAGCGCGCCGGGCTGATCGTCGGGGTCGCCGCGGTCGTCGTGGCCCTCGCGGTCGGCGCGTACGTCGTGACGCAGGGGGAGAGCGGCAGCGGCGGGCTGGAGAACGACGGCGCGCACCGGCTCGACACCCCGGCGACGGTCGTCTCCGAGTACAAGCGGGTCGGCAAGGGCGGCGAGACGTCCGACGCGGAGACCGTCAAGTACCTCCAGACCAGCGGCGTCAAGGGCGGCAAGGCGGTCCTCGGGCAGTGGTCGACGGCCGACTTCGGCGACTACGACCCGAAGAACCCCGACCCGTCCGATCTCCCGTCCCGGGCCGAGCTGTTGACCGCGCGCGGGGTGACACTGCTCGGCGGGTACGGCGAGATAGCCGACCCCCAGGCGACCCTCGACAAGTACTTCCTCGCGATCACCGCGCAGATCGACGCGAACAACAAGAAGATCGAGGCGGGCGGCACGTCGTCCGGCGGCGCCTCCAAGACGACCCTCGAAGGGCAGCCGGAGCAGGCCGACATCGACGGCGCGGTCGCCAAGTGCCAGGCCGCGTCGAGCGTCAACGCCCTGACGAAGAAGGTCTCCACGGACTGGTTCTGCGTCTGGTCCGACTACAGCACGGTCGGCATGGTCTCCCCCGGCGACAACACGAAGAGCATCGACAAGGCGACCGCCGTGGACATAACCGGCAAGCTGCGCAAGGAAGTTCGCGTCAAACTCTGAGGGTGTTCCGTACGTGGATGAGGGGCCCGGAATCGATTCCGGGCCCCTCATCCACGTAACTGTCCGGGTTCTACGCGGACTTCTGCTCCCCCGGCCCCCGGCCGCCGCGTGAATCGCGCGGGATCAGCGTCGGGTTGACGTTGGAGAGGACGACGTCGGCGGTGATGACGACACGTGCCACGTCCTTGCGGGACGGGACCTCGTACATCACGCCCTGGAGGACTTCCTCCATGATGGCGCGCAGGCCGCGGGCGCCGGTCTGGCGCAGGATCGCCTGGTCGGCGATGGCTTCGAGGGCCTCGCGCTCGAAGTCCAGCTCCACGCCGTCGAGTTCGAAGAGGCGCTGGTACTGCTTGACCAGGGCGTTGCGGGGCTCGATGAGGATCTGGAGGAGGGCCTCGCGGTCCAGGTTGTGGACCGAGGTGATGACGGGGAGGCGGCCGATGAACTCGGGGATCATGCCGAACTTGACGAGGTCCTCGGGCATGACCTCCTCGAACTGGTCCTTCGACTGGAGTTCGCGCTTGGAGCGGATCGTCGCGCCGAAGCCGATGCCCTTCGCGCCCGCGCGGGCCTCGATGATCTTCTCCAGCCCGGCGAAGGCGCCGCCCACGATGAACAGGACGTTCGTCGTGTCGATCTGGATGAACTCCTGGTGCGGGTGTTTACGGCCGCCCTGCGGGGGCACCGACGCGGTCGTGCCCTCCAGGATCTTCAGCAGGGCCTGCTGCACGCCCTCGCCGCTCACGTCACGGGTGATCGACGGGTTCTCGCTCTTGCGGGCGACCTTGTCGATCTCGTCGA
>NZ_LIRL01000426.1:0-241 GCF_001419795.1 Streptomyces niveiscabiei | reverse complement strand
CACCGGCCTGGACGCGCTTGTAGTGGTTGTACACCGCTACCGAGAGGGCCTTCTTCGCGGCCTCCTGGCCGACGACGTACCCCTCCAGGAACTCGTAGATCTCGCGGGGCTTGGGGAGTTCCTCCCAGCGCACCTCGCTCGTCTCGGCGAGCTCCTCCTCGATGATCTCGTTGCAGAGATCGATGCACTCGTCGCAGATGTACACACCAGGCCCTGCGATGAGCTTCTTGACCTGCTTCTG